>MWBZ01000010.1 GCA_002069765.1 bacterium ADurb.Bin243 | reverse complement strand
AATATAAATTTAGAAGCCTGTCCGGTTTCTTCGCGCGTTATAAAAGTAAGCGAAGCGAGGCCTATGAATAAAACAGCGGCCATGCCGATAACAAGGGCAAGGGCCATGCCGCGCCGCCCGGTTTTAACTCCGGCGGTATATTTTTTAAAACTCTTATCACATAGAAGAGTTGACATTTTTAAACCTCACAACGAATATGCTTCCGCTGTAATCTTTTTCGCCGCTATTTTTAAATTTGATTCCTACCATCAGAGCCCCGTAACTTAAAGCCGTAAAATTAACGCTTTCTACGTTTTTTATAAAAACCGGATAAATTTCTTCATCGGCCTTTTCGAGCGCGCCCGCCGCGTCGAAAGAAGCGAGGGCCCCGTTTTCGGCCTTTAAAACCACTATTCTGCCGTCAAGCTCGCGGAATTTCACATATCCGAGAGTTTTAACCGGAGCCGGTTCCAGTATTTCAACCGCTCTGGCAAGCCTTTTTTCTAAAAGCTGGTCAGCCGTCCTGTAAACTCTTTGCACAGCCACTTCTTCATTGAGGCCCGGAATTTTTTTAGAAAAATAATTAAAAATATAAAAACCTACGGTTATTACCATTGAAAAAAGCGCAATGGATATCAGGGTCTCAACCAGAGTAAAAGCCCTGCGGCCGGCGCCGCGCCGTTTGCAGCAGGCAATACTGCATGTTTTTTCGTTTGTTTTAGCGATTTTCATAAAATCAATAACCATCGTTTAAATTTTTACGCCGTTTTCATTGTTTTAATAGCTTATAACTGACCGCTTTTAAAATAACGGGATTGATATTATCGTTATGTAATATTTCAGCCGTCAGTTCTATTTTAGAACCCAAAGTGAAGTCTATTTTCATATCGTCGGCGAAAATTATTTTACAAAAATCGCCGTATGAGTTCAAATTTATTCCGGCTTCGCGCTTTATTGAATTATAGGCGCTGACGATCCCGGTTATTTTTACTGTCGGAACGCCTTTCGCGTCGTAGGTGATAACGTTGGCGGGCGATACGGGCTGCGATGCCGTTTTATTTTTTTTGCCCGCCGTACTGGAGTTTTTAGCTTTATTATCGACTTCGCCGCGGTTAATAAAAACAATCGTCATGGAAGATGTTACCATAAAAGCGGCAAGCACGATAATCCATAAAGCGTAATTAGTGCCGACTTTCGGCTGGCCGCCTGAAATAATTTCTTCAAAGCGTCCGGGACGTTTTTCTTTTATAGCTTCCAGGGCTTTTTTTACCGAATACCTTACAAGGTTATCCCGGTGGTTGAGATACCCCGTTAAAATTTTAACGGCCCGTTCGTCTGCGAGCTCGCACATTACCTGAAAAGCGTATTTTCTAACCCGTTCGTCCGGATTTCCAAGAGAAACTATCAGAGTTTGAATATATTGCTCAGGCCCCGAAGAAAGTTCGTCAAAATTTATCTCAGTAAATGAAATTTGATCTTCGTTTTCAGTTTCTTTCATTATCAGTCACAATTTCGTAAAATAATTTCCTTATATATATCTTACATCAAATTCTCGTTTTTTTCAATATTTTAAAGGATTATTAAAAACATTTGCCTTAATGAATCCAATCAAAATACCTCCATTATCGAATTCATTGATTAATCAAAACTCAAAACTTTCATTTTTCTTGTGTATAGATATTTTTTTCACCTTTTATAAAAAAAACCTAATTTTTTCAAAATTTTTATCGAAATTTACTTGACATAAAAGAAGAAAAGTTGTATCATTTTATTAGTGAAAAAAATAACTAATCTTAAAGAGGGCTAAACGATATGGATTTCAGTCTCAGAATCGTTGAAAGATTGCCCAAGTACCTTCAACTGGCGTGTCATTTAAAAGAGCTTGGCCATAAATACATAAGCTCGTCGATTCTTTCAAAACATTTTTTCATAGACCAGAATAACATAAAAAAGGACCTTTCATTTCTTAATTTAAATGGAAAGCCTAATAAGGGTTATGAAATTAACGAGTTTATTTCGGCCGTTAAAATGGTCCTGGGCACGACGACGGTCAACAAGGCTATTGTCGTAGGTTCGGGAAACCTGGGCCGGGCGGTCAGCAATTATTCCAATTTTACGGACTACGGCCTTAAAATAGTGGCCATGTTCGATGACTCGCCCGAAAAAATAGGAGGTTCGGTAGAAAATTTTAAAATATTACCGCTTGACAATCTTTCAGAAGTAATTACCAAACTTGGCGTCAAACTCGCCATACTCACGGTGCCGGCAAAGAGCGCGGCAAAAGTGGCCGGTAAATTGTACGATCTCGGTATCAGATATTTCTGGAATTTCGCTCCCGTCCATTTAAAACTGCCGGACGACGCGATAATCAAAAACGAGAATTTAGCAGCGAGTTACATGTTTTTGTCATACCAGATAAACCTAAACACTTATAGAAATAATGGAGGTAAAATCGAAATGGTTAACGGCGACATCGAAAAACGCATTTACGAAGCGTTTAACAAATACGCGAAATCACGCGATAATTTAATCCCCATTCTGCAGGACGTCCAGGATATCAGAGGCTATATTTCAAAAGAAGACATAAGAAAGATATCCGATTATCTCAACATAGCCGACTCTAAAGTTTACGGCGTTGCCACCTTTTACAACCAGTTTAAGCTCACGCAGCCCGGTCACTATCAGATTTCCGTTTGCCGCGGCACCGCATGCCACGTAAAAGGCTCTCTCAATATTATTAATTCATTAAAAGACCATTTGAAGGTCGAAATAGGCCAGACTACCCGTGATAAAATATTCTCGCTCCAGCAGGTTGCCTGCCTCGGCGCATGCTCCATCGCTCCGGTAATAATGATAAACGATAAATTTTACGGCCACCTCGACGTATCTAAAACCCTTGCGATAGTAGATAAATTAAAAGCCGACTACCTCAGCGAAAAAGAAGCCGGAAAAACTCCCGCTGTAAGCATGGCAGGACAATAAATTTCAATCGCCGGTAACGGAAAAATTCTCGATTACTAATTCTTAACTCGAATTAATAATTAATCTGGAGGAATTTCAGTCATGAGTAAAGTTAAAGTGTATATAGGTATGGGCACCTGCGGCCTCGCCCAGGGCGCACTTGAAATAAAAAAAACCATCGAAGATTTTTTAGACACAAGAAAAATAAATTTTGAAATCGTTCCCGTGGGATGCATCGGCTATTGCTCGCGCGAAGTCATGGTAGATTTCGAATTCGAATCGATGCCGAGAATATCCTACTGCGAAATTACCCCGCAAAACACGGTAGAGTTCCTCATCGAATTAATCGACAATAAAAATTATTCGAATAAATGGCTGCTCGGCACATATAAAAAATCGCCCAACCTCGTCTGCCTTTATGAAACGCCTTATTTCGTAAAACAAAAAAGGGTCGCCCTCGAAAATTGCGGAATAATAAATCCTTATTCCATAGACGAATATTCGGCCGTCCACGGCTTCGTGGCCCTGAAAAAAGTCCTTTCCGCAATGAAACCCGAAGACGTAATAGACGAAATTAAAAAATCAGGCTTAAGAGGACGCGGCGGCGGCGGATTTCCGACCGCAATCAAATGGGAGCTCGCGTTCAAGCAGCCCGGCACTAAGAAATATATAGTAATGAACGCCGACGAAGGCGATCCGGGCGCGTTCATGGACCGCGCCATCCTCGAAAGCGATCCGTTCAGAGTTATCGAAGGCATAACCATCGGCGCTTACGCCACAGGCGCTTCGGCCGGCTATATTTACGCCAGGGCCGAATATCCGCTCGCCATAGAAAGACTCGAAAACGCCATAAAAATATGCAAAGAAAAAGGATATCTCGGCAAGAATATAATGAATTCTAAGTTTTCCTTCGACCTTAAAGTAAAAAAAGGCGCCGGCGCTTTCGTTTGCGGCGAAGAAACCGCTCTTCTCGCCTCCATAGAAGGCAAACGCGGCATGCCCACTCCGCGCCCTCCTTACCCCGCTGAAAAAGGCCTTTTTGGAAAACCCACGGTCATAAATAACGTCGAAACGTTCGCCAACGTCCCCTGGATATTGCGCGAAGGCTCCGATAAATTCGCGGCTTACGGCGTCGGCAATTCGCGCGGCACCAAAGTTTTCGCGGTAACCGGAAGAGTGAAATATTCCGGCCTGATAGAAGTCCCTATGGGCATAACCCTTAAAGAGCTCATCTACGACATCGCCGGCGGCGTTCCGGAAGGACGCAAATTCAAAGCCGTACAGATAGGCGGCCCCTCCGGCGCGTGCATGCCCGAAAAACTCATGGACACCAAAATCACATACGAAGAACTTAAAGCCAACGGCGCTATGATGGGCTCCGGCGGCATGGTAGTAATGGACGACACGACCTGCATGGTCGATGTGGCGCGCTTTTTCATGAATTTCATCCAGACCGAATCCTGCGGAAAATGCATTCCATGCCGCGAAGGCACGAAGCGCCTCTATGAAATACTCGACAGGATAGTTTTAAATACGTCCAACCAGAAAAAATCTTCAGACGAACTGCTCAGATTCAAAGGCGTCCTCGAACTCGAAGAGCTCTGCTCCGTTATAAAAAACAGTTCCCTGTGCGGCCTCGGACAGACGGCGAGCAATCCCGTATTATCGACTCTCAAACACTTCAGAGACGAATATGAAGCTCACATATTTGAAAAGAAATGCCCGACGCACGTCTGCTCGTCGATGGTCAAATGCTCGATCATCAGCGAAAAATGCAAAGGCTGCAGCCTTTGCGCGAGAAAATGCCCTCACGGCGCCATTTACGGCAAACCCGGTTCGCCTTACCTTATAGCGGCAGACAAATGCACCGGATGCCTTGTGTGCATCAGCACATGCAAATTCTCAGCTATCGTAAAGGAGTGATTTTTCGTGAAAACAAAGTTAAAAATGACCATAAATAATAAAGAAGTAGATTTCATAAAAGGCGAAACCATCTATCAGGTGGCTAAAAAAGCCGGACTCTTCATACCCACTCTCTGCTATATGGAAGGCTACAAGCCTTCCGGCGCATGCCGCATCTGCGTAGTGGAAGACGTAAAAACCGGAAGGCTTATAGCGTCGTGCTCGTATCCCGCCGAAAGCGGCATGGAAGTGCGCACCGATTCGCCCCAGGTAAGAATGTCGCGTAAAAAAATCATCGAGCTCCTGCTTTCCAACCATCCGCAGGACTGCCTCACATGCACCAAGAGCGGCGCCTGCCTTCTTCAGAACCTTTCCAAGCAGTACGGCGTGGATGAAATAGCTTTCCAGGGCGGAGCTAAAAAGAAAGCCGTAATCGATAAAGCTTCCCCGTCGGTAGAGCGCGATATGGCCAAATGCATTCTCTGCGGCCGCTGCGTAACGGTCTGCTCCGAAAAGCAGGGAGTTTCCGCCATAGATTTCTCGCACCGCGGATTCAGCACCCAGGTCGCTCCCGGAAGTTTTAAATCCCTCGCGGAAGGCAACTGCGTTTCATGCGGCCAGTGCATCATGGCCTGCCCCGTAGGCGCGCTGCATGAAATTTCGCACAAAAAACTCGTCATCGACGCTATTATAAACCCAAATAAAAAAGTGGCGCTTCAGTTCGCGCCCGCCTGCCAGATGACGTTTCCAGAATATTTCAAAAAATCCATATCGGTCGACGACGCAACGAAAAAGATCATAGGCGCGCTTCGCAGCATCGGCGTGAATTTCGTTTTCGACACCTGCACCGCGGCCGATATCACCATAGTCGAAGAAGCCAAAGAACTCGTGGAACGCCTTACCAAGAAAAACAAGCCGCTTCCCATGTTCACTTCCTGCTGCCCTGCATGGATAAACTTTATAGAAACCTTCTACCCAAAACACACCAAACATCTGTCCAGCTGCAAATCGCCGCATATGATGAAAGGCGCGCTCATCAAACATCTGAGCGAAAAGCTTTTAAAAACGAAAGCTAAAGACCTTTTCGTGGTATCGGTAATGCCCTGCGTCGCTAAAAAATCCGAAACAGGCCGTCCCCAGCTTGAAAACGAAGGCATGGCAAACGTGGACGCGGTTCTTACCACGCGCGAGCTGTTCTCGCTTCTGGATGAATTCGGCATACAGTACGAAAAAATACAGGATTCCGATTACGACCGTCCTTTCGCCAACGCTTCCGGCGCAGGCAAGATATTCGGAGCGACCGGCGGAGTCATGGAAGCCGCCATCCGCACCGCGTATTACTACGTCACCGGCAAAGAGCTCGATAACGTGGATTACAAACCAGTGCGCGGCATGTCCGAAATAAAGCGCGCCACGGTAGATATAGCCGGAACGCAGGTAAACGTGGCCGTCGTCAACGGCCTCGGAAACGTCGTTGACATACTCGAAGACATTTCCGCGGGAAAATCCGATCTGCACTTCATCGAAGTTATGAGCTGCCCGTCGGGCTGCGTGGGCGGCGCGGGACAGCCTTACAATACGGACGCGGAACTTCTCAAATCGCGTACAAAAACGACCTATAAAGAAGACGAAAACTCTAAAATTAGGCGTTCGCACGAAAACCCGGACGTAATAGAACTGTACGACAAGCACATAAACGAGCACGAAGCGCACGATTTATTACATACAAGGTATAAGGGGGACAAATAATGAAGAAGATATTGATAGTTGACGACGACGTCGACGTAAGAGAAATAATAACCGAAACTTTATCGTCTAACGGCTATTCTATCGAAGTAGCCGAAACAGGCGAAGAAGGCTGGGAAAAATTCGAAAAATTCAATCCTGATCTGGTCATACTCGACTTGATAATGGAAACTTACGACGCCGGCTTTATACTCGCTTATAAAATAAAGAAAGCCAGGCCCGAAGTTCCCGTAATACTGGCGACATCGGTAAACCAGGAATCAGAAATACAGTTCGATCTTAACGAAGCTAAAGAAAGACAGTGGATAAAAGCCGACATGTTCCTCGATAAACCCATCAACCCCGGTATTCTGGTTGAAAAAGTGAACAATATTTTAAACGCGCCGGCTAATAAATCGCACCATTAAAATAATCTATTTGTCCGCCATTAACGGATAATGAAACCTTAGTCGAGAGTTGAGAGCCAGAGGATTTTTATAAGATAAAATACGCCTATTTTATCGGCTGAAAGTCCTTCAGCTCTCAACTCTCGGCTTTATCAGCCCGGCCCTTTAATAAAATCAATCCCGATATGGTTGTCAATAACCCGATAATATGATATACTATCTTTGAAGAATTAAATCCTGACCATTTTAATTATAATTCACCAAATTATTACTTATTATACGGCGGTTGATTATGTCAATAGTATCCACCATAGGCGAAAAATGTAAAAAATGTTACGCGTGCATTAAAAGCTGCCCCGCTCACGCCATAAAAGTCAAAGACGGAAAGGCGAGCGTAATCAGCTTCAGATGCATTTCCTGCGGCCACTGCACCACCGTTTGTTCACAGAACGCCAAGGTAGTGCTTTCTTATTTCAACGAGTTAAAAAACGATATATCTTCAAAAGAGATCGACGCCATAGTGGCCCCTTCTTTCACCGTCAGTTTTCTCGACGTCGGCGAAAAATTCGTGAGCGTGCTTAAGGCGCTCGGCTTTAAAAACGTATATGAAGTAGGATTCGGCGCGGACCTTGTCACTCTTGCCTATAAAAAATATCTAAGCGCAAATAAAGATAAAACCGTAATAGCCACTCCATGCCCGGCCATAGTGAAATATGTCCAGAAATACGAACCTGAAATGATAAGCCTTCTGGCGCCGATAGTGAGCCCGATGGTCGCCTGCGCCCGCGTGGCCAAGCAGATCAACCCTTCGCGTAAAGTCGCTTTCATAGGCCCCTGCATCGCCAAGATCGACGAAAAAAGCAATTACAGCCGCGACCTCGATTATTCGATAACTTTCGAGGAGCTCAAACTCTGGATCGTTGAAAATAAAATAGATATAGAAAAGCTCAAAGATCTCGATTTCGACCCGCCGAAAGCCGGACTGGGAGCTATTTACCCGGTGACCGGCGGCCTGCTCAGATGCGCCGATAAAACCGAAGACGTAATAGATAATGAAACGATAGTAACTGAAGGCAAAAACCGCGTGCTGATGGTGCTCGATTCCATAAAAAAAGGCGCGCTCAAAGGTAAGTTTATCGATATGCTCTTCTGCCTGGGGTGTATCGAAGGACCCAAAATATGTTCGGAACTCAATTATTTCGAGAAAAAATCGAAAATGTCGGAATACGTTAAAAAACGCGCGTCACAATCGTCTAAAGAAGAATGGGAACAGAACATAGAAAAATATAAAAATATAGACCTCAGCGTCAGGTTCGATTCCGAGGAAGTTTCCGACATCAAAGAAGCCGACGCGGCCGAAATAAAAAAAATACTCATTCAAATGGGAAAAACGCAGCCCAAAGACGAATTGAACTGCGGCGCCTGCGGCTATCCGTCATGCCGCGCCAAAGCGCGCGCCATAATAGCGGGGCTCGCCGAAAAAGAAATGTGCCTGCCCTACGTGATCGAAAAACTCGAAGAAAATATAAACCTGCTCGAGCAGTCCAATTCCATGCTCAAATCTACTCAAAACGAGCTCATCCAGAAAGAAAAGCTCGTTTCGCTGGGTCAGATGGCGGCGGGCGTGGCGCACGAAATAAACAATCCTCTGGGCACCGTTTTATTATATGCGCATATGTTGAACGAACAAATCGAAAACGAAGACATGAAATCCGACGTCAAAACTATCATAACCGAAATTAACCGCACCAAAGAGATAATTACCGGAATGCTCAATTTTTCCAGAGAAAACAAGCTTACCATATCTGAATTCGATTTTTCAAAATTCATAAAGGAAATTTGCGAAAAAGTCCAGTACGATTTTTCAGCGGTCGGAATCAACATAGTAATTAAAGTCAACTGTCCCGACAACGTTTCCATAGACGCCGACCAGACGGCGCTCGCGCAGGTTTTTTCCAACCTTCTGTCCAACGCGAAAGACGCTATAATGGAAGCAAAGCGCGATATCGGCAAGATCAAAGTTGAAGTGATAAAATACGATGAAGAGCTTTCAATTTTATTTACCGACAATGGAACCGGCATACCCAAGGATAAAATTGCCAAACTTTTCACGCCGTTTTTTACGACCAAGGGCTACGGCAAAGGTACGGGACTGGGACTGCCGGTCGTTTACGGCATTATAAAAATGCACCGCGGCAAGATAATGGTCGACAGCATAGAAGGCGAATCCACTACATTCAAGATAAACCTTCCGCTCAAGTCGAACGTCAGCGCGGGGCTACTCGGTTAGCGCCAATAAAGAATAAGGAGAAACCCGATGGAAAAATTACTAGGAAAGGTACTTGTAATAGACGATGAAGACCAGTTCAGAATAGCCCTTACGAAGGTCATAAGCAAGCACGGCTATGAAGCCACGCCTTTTCCTTCGGCTTTCGCCGCGCTCGACTATTTGAAAGACCATCACGAAGAAATAGACATAACCGTCGTCGATATGAAAATGGACGGCATGGACGGCATCGAGTTCATCACCAGAATAAATGAATTATATCCGACTATCGTTCCCATAATGGTCACGGCATATTCTTCGATAGATACGGCCGTAAATTCTATCAAGCACGGCGCTTTCGACTTTATATCCAAGCCTTTCAGCCCGGAACAGATTTTATACGCTCTTCAAAAATCCATGACGCGTAGAAGCCTGCTTGTCCAGAATAAAAAATTAAAGGCCGAAGCGGAACGCTCCCTTAAAATACTGGGCCAGGAAAAGTCGAAAATACACACGGTAGTCCAGTGCATGGCCAACCCTCTCATAGTCCTTAACAGCAGCCTGGAAATAGTGCTTTATAATCCTTACTTTGAAAATATCGACATAAATCACCGCATAAAACTTTTCACCAAAATCACCGATTACGATTCGGAATTCATCAATCAGATAAAAACGCTGGTCAATTCGATGATCGAAAATAAAACGCTCACGATGATCCAGAAAGAATTTCAGATAGAAGAAAAGTTTTTTCAGGCCACCTGCGCCGCAGTCATTACCGACCACGAAATCGAAGGCTACTGCGTAGTTTTAAACGATATAACGAAACTCAAAGAAGTCGAAAATTTAAAAAACCAGTTCGTGTCCATGGTCGCCCACGAAATAAAAGCGCCGATTTCGGCGTCGCTGGGCTATATTTATCTTATACTTGACGGCTATATAACCGACAGGGATAAAATACTCGAAAAACTCGGCCGGTGCAAAGAAAGGTCAGAAACGCTGCTTGAAATGGTCAATGATCTGCTGCAGATATCGCGCCACCAGACGAACCGGCTGAACCTCGAAATAAAGCCGGTCAATATCCGCGAAAAAATAGAAAACGCGCTGGAATTCTATGCGCAGGAAATGAAAAAGAAAAATCTCGAACTGGCGAAGGAATTTTCCGGGGCGAATTGCGAAATACTCGCCGACGATAAATCGCTCGATATGATACTGAACAATCTCATATCAAACGCCATAAAATATACTCCCGAAGGGGGCAAGGTGAGCGTAAGCTACACCAACGACGGCGATTACGGCGCGATAGCGGTTAAAGACTCGGGATACGGAATCAGAAAAGAAGACATGCCAAGGCTTTTCACTGAATTTTTCAGGTGCAAAACGAAGGAAACTTCAAAAATATCGGGAACGGGCCTGGGGCTATCGGTGGTTAAAAAATTCGTGACCGCGCAGAAAGGAACTGTAACGGTAGACAGCGAGTATCAAAAAGGAAGCGTTTTCACGGTAAGGCTGCCGCTTAGCAGAGAACAGAGAACAGAGAACAGAGAATAGAGAATTAAAACAAGCATATAAAAAAAAGCTTTATTTTAAATCACGATTAACTAATTATATAATATTTAAAAAGAAAAGCTGGAAAGAAAAAGCTGGTGAATCAATATGGTAATCGACGAAAATAATATTCAAAGACTGATCGAAGAAAATAAAAACGTTAAAAAAGAAGAAATTCTAAGGATAATCCGTAAGAGCCTCGAATTCAGGCCACTCGAAATAGCCGAGGCCGCGGCGCTTTTAAATTGCGAAGACGAAAGCCTCATATCCGAAATTAAAACGGCGGCTAAAATCGTTAAAGAAAAAATCTACGGCAGGCGCATGGTTTTATTCGCCCCTCTTTACCTTTCGAATTACTGCATAAACAACTGCGCATACTGCGGATTCAAGCAGTCCAACAAGGACATAGCTCGCAAGACCCTTTCGTTCGAGGAAATAGCCGAAGAAACTTTAAAGATATTAAAAAGCGGACACAAAAGAATATTGCTGGTGGCCGGCGAAGACCTTAAAAAATGCAGCGTCGATTATATCGTAAAGGCCATCGAAACAGTTTATAAAGTCGATTACAAAGGAAATAAAATCAGGCGCGTCAACGTGAACCTGGCTCCTCTCGAACACGACGACCTGGTCAAAATTAAAAACGCCGGAATCGGCACCTATCAATTATTCCACGAAGTGTTTCACCGCGAAACATATAAAAAGCTCCATCCGTCAGGGCCTAAAAAAGATTACGACAAGCGCATATCCATATTCGACAAATGCTACCAGGCGGGGATCGACGACGTCGGAATCGGCGTGCTGTACGGCCTTTACGATTATAAGTTCGAAACCCTGGCGCTTTTGACTCAGGCAAAATATCTGGATGACAAATATAAAATCGGGCCGCACACGATTTCAATACCGCGCCTGGAACCCGCCGCCGGATGCGATTTCAATCAAAACACCGGATACGGAGTGGCCGACGAAGATTTCAAAAAAGTGGTGGCCGTGCTCAGGCTCGCCGTACCTTATACCGGAATAATTTTATCCACGCGCGAAAAACCCGCTCTCAGAGACGAGCTTATAGAACTCGGCGTATCGCAGCTTTCTGCCGGGTCAAAGACCGAACCGGGCGGCTACAGCAAACCCCAGCAAGCCACGGGGCAGTTCGTAGTTTCCGATGAACGCTCGCTAGACGAAATAATATCGGCCCTGGCTAATAAAGGCTTCCTGCCGTCATTTTGCACTTCGTGCTACCGCAGCCTCAGGACGGGCGAATCTTTCATGGCGCTTTCTAAAACAGGCCACATACATGAATTTTGCGATATAAACGGGCTTCTGACTTTTTACGAATACCTCATAGACTTCGCTTCGCCGGAAACTAAAGAGGCCGGAATGCTGCTTATCGAAAAGCTCAAACCGGAACTGCTGTCGGCGGAGCAAATCCAAAAATTCGACGCCTTCGTCAAAAAGTTCAAGGCCGGCGACCGCGATCTTTATGTTTAAGGCGCTGGCTGATTTTTATAAAGAGCTCAAAGACTGTTTCCGGCTTTTTTCGGCGTCATCCGCAAAATGCCGGAAAATAGTGTTTTATTCAGAAAGCGATATATACTACCAGTATTACGAGGGAATAATAGAAGAGCTGCTTAAAAAGCCCGATATAGAAATCGCTTATGTCACATCGGATATAAACGATTCGATATTTTCCGGCAAAAACCCTCGCATAAAGCCTTTTTACATTAACAACCTGCTTTCTATAGCAATGATCTATTTTGATTCGAAGGCGTTTATTATGACGATGCCGGACCTGGACAATTTTCATATAAAGCGCTCGATAAACGGCGTGCACTATATTTACGCTTTTCACGCCATAGGAAGTACTCACCTTCAGTACAGGCGCGAAGCTTTCGATAATTACGACGCGGTTTTATGCGTCGGGCCGCATCAGGTAAAAGAAATCAAAAAGGCCGAAGAGGTTTACGGCCTTAAGCCCAAAACGCTTATCGAATGCGGATACCACCGCATCGAAAAAATCTGGCTCGACCACCGCGGATACGCGGAAAACGAAACCTTTTCCGGCGGCGGGCGAACGACCGTTATGATAGCTCCCACATGGTCGCCCGATAACATTTTAGACTCGTGCATATATAAAATAATAGATGCGTTAAAAACCGAACCTTCCCTTAACGTGGTAATAAGGCCGCACCCGGAATATATAAAACGCTTCGGAGAAAAAGTCGCCGCTATACGCAAATACATATCGGACGCAAACAATTTTTCGCTCGAACTCGATATGCTTAAAGACGAAAACCTTCACAAAGCCGATGTTTTAATAACCGACTGGTCCGGCATTTACCTCGAATACGCCCTGGGCACCTGCCGGCCGGTGCTGTTCATAAACACGCCCTGCCGCATAGACAACAAAGAATATCGAAAGCTCGAAATAGAACCGATGGAACTTGCGCTGCGGCCTCTTTGCGGAAGCGTTCTGGAGCCCGAAAATATATCCGCGGTAAAATCCGCGATAGGTGAATTAATCGAGAACCGCAGGAAATACGGCGAAAATTTAAATAAAATACGCGGCGAATATCTTTTTAATTTTCTAAATTCGTCTGCGGCCGCGGCCGATTACATACTGAAAATAGCGGACGGGCAGGCCGCTGAATAATAAAATGATGGCTCTTATTCATTTCATGCGGGTAAGTTTATCAGTGAATAGTTAAGGCTGGGGCTCGCCCTGCGAGCTCTATATATAAAAGAATAAAAAGCCTTATCGAAATATCAAAAAGTCCTTTAGTTCTCCACTCTCCATTCTGAACTCTTAACTTAAATTAATTTAACTTAATATTTTACCCATACGATATGAAAAAGAACCAAAACGATATCCGTAAAAGTTTAAAATCTTTGAAATTATGAAATATATATTAACGCCCTTATTAATTACGCTATATCCGTTTCTGCTCACGCTGGCTAATAACCGGGCCGACGTGAATATTTCTCAAACCCTGCTCCCTCTGACGGTTGTAGCCGCGGCGGTGCTAGCGTTAGCCCTCGCCTGCCGGCGGATTTATAATTGCGCCGCTAAAACGTCTGCCGTAACCACGATTTTCGTTTTTTTATTCTTCTCTTACGGCCATATCGAAGACGCCATGTTTTATAGTTTCGGCAACGCTAACGACAATATACTGGTTTTCGCCATGGCCATAATATCGCTGGCGGCCGCGATGAAAATAAAGCAAATATCAAAAGCGGCCGCGGATGACATAAACACCGTATTTATAGCGTTCGCGGTCACTATCGTGCTTTTTCCTCTTTTCACCATCTCCGGACGCGCGTGGTCCGATTATACGCATAAAGAAGATTTGACAGGCATATTCGAAGAAACGCCGTTCGACGCGGCGAAGCTTGATAAAGCTTCGCTGCCGGATATTTTTCACATATACCTCGACGAGTACGGCCGCTCGGACGTACTAAAAGAAATATATAAAATCGACAATTCCGAATTCATTAATTATTTAAGGGGGAAAGGATTTTTCGTGGCGGATAAGAGCCGCTGCAATTATTGCTACACGGACCTTTCGCTGCTTTCAACTTTTAACATGGGATATCTGGACAAAATGACATCCAGACTCGGCCTCGCGGGCGAAAAAGACCGGAGCATGGCCGCTAAAAAGCTTCTCTGGAATAACGAAGTATTCAAAACAGCTAAAAAGGCCGGTTATAAGATAATCACTTTTAACACCGGCGAGCTTTACACTTCCATAACCTCTTCCGACGTTTATTATTCTCCTTTTACCGGCTCATATCACAACGCTTTTTACATAAATATGCTCCTCAACCTCACGCCGCTGCCCGTGATCTTAAAATTCGCGGGAGCCGATCCGTACCTTCTCTACGACGCGGCCGCGAACCATCGCCGCACGGTCATGCACCCGTTCGAAAAAATAGACGAAATACTGGCGGCAAAGGACGGCCCTATATTCGTCTGCCTCTGGGTGGACAGCCCTCATCCGCCTTTCGTCTTCGACGAGGCGGGAAGGCATGTAACGGCTTTGAAAAGAGGAGCGGCCGCGATAGACCGCTGGGCAATCGAAAGCGAAGAAGACAGGTCGGATTATATCGTCAACTACAGAAAACAGCTGATTTTTATTACGCTAAAAACGGTAGAATTGATAGATAAAATTCTTAAAAAGCCTGAACGGCGGCCTGTAATCATTCTTCAAAGCGACCACGGCCCGGCTTCGCGCTTCGAATTCGAAGTTATACCATCCGACGCGCTAACGTTCAAAGAAAGGTTCGGCATTCTCAACGCGGTTTATCTGGGCGGCAAAGACGCCAAAACCGCAGGTTTATACGAAAGCATAACGCCGGTTAATATTTTCAGAATTATTTTCAGCTTATATTTAGGAGCGGATTTAAAGCTCCTTAAAGACGAGTGTTTTCATTCTACCTGGCTCAAGCCTTACGATTTCACTAACGTAAGCGGCAGATAAATGCGATTTTTTTTATTATTTTTATCGCGTCCGCACTTCATAATTTTCCGCCGCGGACGCGAAGCTATATAAAACAGCCCTGGCGGGTTTATTTTTTCTTGTCTTTATTTTTATCTTTTTTGTCTTTCTTGCCCTTTTTATCGCCTGCGTCTTTTTTATCCTCGGATTGCGCGTTAAACGCTTTAGGAACATAGCTTATAAGTTCGTCCAGCGCTTCGTTAAGAGAAGCTTTCTGCGCTTCGATCGGCTTGATTTCTTCTTCAATCTTCTGGATTTCCAGCCTTTTCTTATTTATAGCGTTATCGGATTTTTCAATTAATTTTTTCAATTTATCGAGCATTTTTTCTTTTTCTTCGTCGGTAAGGGTTTCGTCCTTTATTTTCTGGAGGACTTCCTCGGCGACCGCTTCGGCTTTATCGCTGTTGGCGAATGATTTAGTTTTAGTTTCACCGGCGGCGGCAGGCGAAGCGTTTGAAAGAAGCGACAGAACAAAGATAACCACGATAAGCTTTAAAAAATTTTTCATAAAAACATTCTCCTATAGAGTAATTCACAATTGCTAAAAAAAAAGACAGGTCTTAGACCCGTCTTTTTTTTTATTCAGATTTTACTACTTTTTGTCTGCGGCCGGTGTAGCAGGAGTTGCGGGAGTTGCGGGAGTTGCGGGAGCCGCGTCTTTAGCCGGAGGCGTATAGCTGGAAAGTTTGTTGTACACTTCGCTGGCTTTATTTCTTGTTTCTTCGGCTATTTTAACATGGCCTTCGAGCATTTTTATGGTTTCTTTCATTTCGTTAAGGAGCATTTCGGAATTTTCAAGCCTTTTTTTCATGTTTTCGAGCATTTTAGCTTTAGCTTTTTCGTTGATCTTGTTTTCGGCGATAGCGGCTTCAATTTTCGTTATAACTTCGGTAATGGCGGCTATTCTTTTTTTGAACTGCTCGTCTTTTTTAGCCTGCATCTGATCCATTTTAGCTTTTCTTTCTTCGACGGATTTCTTTTCGCCGCCGGCAGCCGGAGCCGCAGCGTCCTGAGCGAGAGCCACTCCCGAAACGAAAGATAATAAAAGTGCCGCAACGATTAACAGTTTGAATAACTTCATTAAAAAACCACTCCTTTTAATTTTCATCGGAAGGCATTTTTAAAACAGCCGCCCGATGTTTTTAGATGATTTAATTTTAGCATATTTTTACTTTAAATTCAAGACGCCCCTGTTTCTTTTTTACCGAAGAAAATTCCGCTTATTTCATTTTCGCCTACGAATTTATCCATAAGCTCTTTAAATTTAATTAAAGCTTCTTCCCTGCAGGCATTTTCAAAGTAAACGGTAGGCTCGATTTTATCTTTATATACTATTTTGCAATAATATTTCATGGCCGGTACCTCGATAAAGCTTCTTTAATTTCATACGCGAAGGCTTCGCACTCTTCAAGCTTTATACACTCCGGATAGTTTAACCCGAAAATTTTTTTCATTTTATCTATTATATCGCCGCAAAAATAAATCCGGCCTTCCCTGATGTCTTTGATGCCGTCAAAAGAAAGGCTGGCGCGGTTTATCTCCTCGGCGCGGGACCGGGAAATATCAGCGGGGAGCTCGAGCGCCGCTCCTGCGGCCGAAACTCTAGCCGGATAAGCGCCCGCCAGCCCTTCCGGGCCGGGTATATGCATAAAATAATTCTGGTCAAAAACGACGGCCTGTATAATTTTAACCATATCGGAAGCGATCATCATGTTTCGCGGCGGGCCCGACGCCGTGGGTATTTTAGAAAGCTTAAAAATTTCTTCGTCGCTTATTTCATTAAACGGCTCGCCGTCCACAGTGCAGCGCATATAATAAGGCGAACCCTTGGCAGAAGCTTCGCGCGAAACGTAGGTATTTAAGAAGTGGCTTCCTATCATGACTACTTTTACGCGGCCTGCCGGAATTTTTTTATAGCCCGCCACCGCGGCCTGAATGCGCGGGACCAGATGGTTCAGGTTGCCGGCGCCGCAAAAAGGCTCAAGGCCTGCACTTTTCAACGCCGGACATACTCCGTCGGGAAAGCTCGAATTAATTACTTTTGTTTCGACGCCTGATTTTTTTACGGCAAGCATGAGCTTATATATAAGCGGAAGCGAAAGGGCGATCCATGCGCCGTATCCTATCTGGTTGGGATATGAATACTGGCCGTATTTAACGCCTTTAATAAACCGCGCCGTATAAGCTATTATATCCGGCTTCATTTCCGCAAGCGTTTCAGCCGTGCGGTCCACATCGCCCAGGTCCATTTTAACCAGGCTTATATCCGGATAAAACCCCATAATCGCCGCTGAAACTTTAATAGTGTTGATCAGCGCGAGCGCCTCGTCGGTCGAACGGGTGCCTACTATTATTTTATGGCCTTCTATGCCGGGCGTCCGGGCAAGATATTCCAGCGCGAAACTTCCGGCGCTGCCGAAACCGGCTATAAGTATTTTTTTATCCATGAGGCGTTTCTTCCTTTCGCCACGTCTTCGAGCGTGTTCAAATTTATCCATTCGGCGCTTTCTATTATCACCGGCGAGAGCGGAAATTTCGCCGCGGCGCGGTTTATAGAAAACAGGCCGTTGCGGGTATCGGGCTTTTCGCCGATTATATTATATAAATAATCTTCGAACATTTCAATTAAATGTTTAAGGGCGGCGCCTCCGAATTTCCACATCTGCATGCTTTCTCCAATAACATCTTCTCCGGGTTCGATATATTTGAAAACATCGATATGGTTTTCGTCGTAGGCGAAATGGCGAACGCTTCCGCCGCGGCCGCAAGCGGCGACGCTCCTGGCCGGATTCAACTCGCAGTTTCTTAAAAGCACGCAGTTTTCATGCGGCGAACCGATTACGCGCGCGAAATACTGAGCGGGCATCAGAAGGTCCGCTTCCACGATTACCGCGGAATCGGCGTTTTTAAGGTGAGGCGCCGACAGCGCCATGGAATATTCGCAGCCGTGATAGTTGTAAAAATCGTTTTCCACGAGCTTTACGGCCGTTTTATAATTGCGGGTTCGGATAAACGACCTTATTTTTTCGCGAAGATGGCCTACTATTATTAAAGTTTCGTCTATTTCACATTCCTGAAGGCATTTTAATATATAATCGAGCGAATTGGTGCCGCCCAGATCTATAAGGCATTTCGGCGTATCAACGGTCAGATCTCCCATGCGGCTTCCCACGCCGGCGGCAAGTATGACTGCTTTTTTGATCATTCGTACCACCCGGCCTCCGGAATTATCGAAGCGAAACGGCCGCCGCGAGCCGTAAACGAGGCATTCGAAGATATTATATCGCGAGCGTATCCCGTTGCAAAAATTACGACCGCGTTTATATCGTTTCTTAAACCCAGCTCGGAAGGGGGCTTGATAGGAATATCGGTTCCCGGGATAAATTTGCCCTGATATAGCGGGTTTACGTCGATTACAAAATTTATATCCGATGACGTCATGGCGCATATATTGATGAGCGAAACGCCGCGCTGGCCTGCGCCCCAGGCGCAAAAATTCGCGCCGCGGCTTCGGGCGGCGCTTAAAAATTGCCTGAATCCGTCGCAATATGATTTAACTTTAGCCGAAAACGACTTTAAACTTGAAATATCCGTCAATTTATCATCTTCATAAAACGAAGGCGATATTTTATAAGAAGGATAGAGGCCGCGATTTTTTTCAAATCCGGCATAAATCAAAATAGAGCCGCCTTCCAGCCCGTTGGTGACTGCGTCTATTACGAACAGGCCGTATTTTTTAAGAAGCTTCGAAAGCGTATCGAAAGAAAAGTAAGAAATGTGTTCATGAAAGAAAGCGTAAAACTGGTTTTGCGATATTATATCGGCCGCGTAAGGCACTTCTATCGCGAGCACTCCTTTCTTTTCATCGAGCGCCGAGCATATCGGCTCCATAACGGCGTCGAAATCATTGAGATGCTCCATGACATGCCTTATTATTATAACGCCGGCGCCGGCGCAAGTAAATTCTTCGGGCAGCCGGGCGATAGAGCCGCGGCCAAAATAATCGTTGATAATAATAGCCCCGACGCCGGACGCGCGGTCGGAAGTCAGTTTTGACGAAGGCTCAAATCCGGCCGCCATGGCGCCGCCGCGCGCGAATTCGTTTAGCAGAAAACCGTCGCCCGAGCCTATTTCAATTACCGTGCGCGGCGAAAACTTAGAAAAAATATCGCCGCAGAGCCAGCGGGCGTAATTTTTAAAGCTTTCCGAATGCGCCGGCGTATATGTATAATCTTTATAAATGTCCGAAGATACTATATCGACGAGCTGAATAAGGCCGCATTCTTCGCAGCGGTATGCGTTAAGGGCGAAAAGCCCCGCACGGCCTAGGGAAGGTCCCATGGAAGGATTGCCCGCGAGCGCGACTTCGGGCAGGCTTAAAAACATCTCCAGGCGGGCGCTTCCGCACAGCCTGCATTTTTGGTTTTTGGTGAAATAAATATCACTCATAGCTTTTCAATATAGCCTCATAAGTTTTTTCCATGCCTTCTTTCAACTTAACCGCCGGGTTGAACCCCAGGTTTTTTCGCGCTTTCGAAATATCCAGCAGGCGGCGTTCAGGGTCTCCGGCCCGTTCAAGGCTGTATTCAACTTCCACTTCGGCCGAGCATATTTCAAAAGCGGCCGCCACGAGCCCGGCTATGCTTAACTCCTCGTCCGAACCTATATTGT
The DNA here is from genome assembly GCA_002069765.1 of bacterium ADurb.Bin243. Lineage (GTDB taxonomy): Bacteria > Muiribacteriota > UBA9980 > UBA9980 > UBA9980 > UBA9980. The sequence continues at coordinate 73,749 of MWBZ01000010.1, read as the reverse complement.
ACGATTCGCCGCTGCCGCCGTTTTTCGCAGCCAGAAAAGCCGCGTTAGCGGCGTCAGACGCATATAAAAAAGAGCGGCGAACCGAGGAGGCGTTTTTATTGACCCTTATTTTTTTGCCTTCGTGGATGTTTTTAAGAAGATACGGTATGACGTGATTTTCTTCGATATCCCGCGGGCCGTAAATATTGGCGTATCTTAAATGGCAAATTCCGAAACGGTCTTTATAGCAGTTGCCGAGGTGCTCGGCAAGCATTTTGCCCAGAGCGTAAGACCAGCGGGGCGTGTTTTCTACGGCGTCGAATAAAGAAGGGGTAAGCTCGTCGGTGGGAATTTTCTGCGCATGGCCGTATATTTCGGAACTCGAAGCGTTGACGAATTTTTTGACGTTATGGGCCGCGGCCCAATCGAGCATAATTTTAGTGCCGAAGCAGTTATTGTTGAACGTGTCGAGCGCGCCTTCATAAAAAAATTTAGTGGCCACCACGGCGGCCATATGAAAAACGCAATCGAAATCAGCCAGCGGCATGGACGCTATATCGAGCACGTCGCCTTTAATGAATTTGAAGCCGGGCGAATTTATCACTTCCGAAAGGTTCTTTATATCGCCCCTGAAAAAATTGTCTATCGCCGTAACTTCAAAACCGGCTTCGACGCACATTTCCGCCAGGTATGATCCCACCAGGCCGGCTGCGCCGGTAATTAAAACTTTAATAACTCATCGCCCCTTTCAGGCACTTATTTTTTTGCCCCCGCGCGAGCGAACCGCCTTATATATTCGCGAAAAGTCCCGCATTTATAGGCTAGAGTATAAAAAGAGCGCATGGGCCAACCCGATTTTATCTTAAATTTACTGCTGTTAAAATTAAACCAGGCGTTACGCCTTGCATTGTTATAAAAGATCTTCCATAAATCCGTAAAATTGGAAAATTTCGGCATATAAGCAGCGCATTGGGGCGCGATAACCGCGCTTTGCGGATAACGCCTGAGCAGTTCCGGCAGCAGGTTGAAATCGATGGGGTTCACGATGAAATCGTAGCCGCTTTGAATTTCGAGGTAGGTTTTAAATCTCATGGCTACCGCCATTACGTTGGCCTGCAGAAATATTTCGTATTTGTCGCCCGAAAACCCCGTAATGGTATTGCACATGGAAATGCCGTATTTTTTTTCGCCGTAGGAAAGATTCATCTGATAAAACGATAAATTTTCCTGAGCAAGCACCGTGGAAGGTATTGAAAAAAGTATCCCCGGGTCTTTTTTCAAAGGCTCGACGATCCTTTCTATAAAATCGGAAGAGTAAAGTTCGCTGTCTTCGTTTATGAAAATTATATACTCCGGCCCGAATACGGGTATTGTACCGCATTCCACGGGACTCGCCGCGCCTGATACGTTTTCTGATTTGCCGCCGCAGTCTTTATAATAGATAGATAATTGCTTCGCGCGCGGATAATCGTCGATATGCCTGTACGACGAAACATGCAGCGTGTAATCGGAACACTGCGACTGTCTGTCGAACGAATTCAATAATTTTTTAGACACTTCGAGCGATCTGGTGCATACGACGCAAAGTATTTTATCGTTCATCGAGGCAACGCCTACATTCCTTTAATGTCTTTGATAATGTTTTCTATAGTTTCGATCGGCGCGGTAAAATCGTTAGGCATAAAAATAACGCTTTCTGAAGCTTTTATCGAATTTTTATAATCGGTTTCAGCCAGATCGTAATTTTTCTTGTAGTAGTGCGCCATAGGCAGCAGAACGGGCATTTTGCGCTGGGCCGGCAGCGGGTGCCTGGCTATTATTTTAGATATTTTATTATAGGCCTCGCGGCTTTCCACAAGCGCGGGCAGATAATTAAAAGTGGTGAGCGAATAGTTGTTCTGATCGACGAATTTTATTTCGTTATGCCTCACGCTAATATCGCGCCTGTAATGCTTGGCCAGCATATATTTATATTCGATAAGCGCGTCTATATGTTTTAAATGCTCGTTTATCAATCTGGCTTTTTCGTTAGACATGGTAAAATCGGGGACCGGAATTTTCAATTCGCCCGCTTCGTCGTAGCCGTTATTGAAAATAAGCTTGAGCCTGGCGTTTATCTTATCGTTAGAAGTGGCTATGATGGCCCCGCTGCCGCAGTTTATTATGGACGACGAATCGAAGTTGAATATGGAAATATGACCGCGGCTCCCGCATTTTGCGCCTTTATAAACCGCGCCGAGCGACGTGGAAGCGTCTTCGATCACGAAAAACTTATATATGGCGGCCGCTTCCATAATGGAATCTATCGCGCATGGCGCGCCGAACATATGCGAGGCGATGACGGCCTTCAGCTTATTGGTGCTCATAAGCTCCAGATGCGACATATTGGCGTTATAATTGGCAAGGTCGATATCTATGAACACGGGTTTACATCCGAAAAATTCGATCGCGCCGGGAATCTGCGGAAAATTAAAAGCCGACAGCGCTACCTGCGAATCGAAATCGAGGTTGAGCGTATAAAAAGAAATCAGAAGCGCCGCTGAAAACGACGATACGGGATAAGAATATTTAGCCCCGGTATAAGCGGAAAAATTAGCGGAAAGCTTTTCCAGCTCTTGCCTGGAGGCGGGCGCGTCAAAAACTGTCCTGATTTTATTTATGGGGTTATCATATATATTGGAACTGTAAATCGATTTTTCGCGCATTTTTTCACTTTCCCGTAATTTATTTGGACGAAGCGGCGGTAATATTTTTAAGTATTTTGGGGCAAATGGTGTTGATGTCTCTTGCGCCCATAACAAGCACTATATAAGGCTCTTTACTGTTATCCCTGATGGCGTTGGTCACCGAAACGGCCGTGTCGTCGAGTGTGGCGCAGTAGCTTACGATGTCGCCCGAAAGCTTCGGCCTGATTTCTTCCACCAGTTCGCGCGAAGTGACGCTTTTATTGACCGTGCCGCCGCCGTAATATATTTCGTTGATAAAAAGCCTGTCGCGGGTTTTAAGGTCGGAAAAAGCTTCGCAGAGTTCGCTGCGCGTGAGAGCGGTAGGCCCGAAGCCGTGAGGCTGATAAACCGCGATCACCGGCTTATTAAAAATTTTTACCGCGTCTATGGCTGTTTTGATTTCATGCGGGTTATGCGCGTAATCGTCGATCAGCACGACTCCTTCGTGGCGGCCCACTACTTCCAGGCGGCGGGCGACGCCGCCGTAGTTTTTGAGCCCGCGGGCGATATCGCCGAGAGCGGCTCCTGCCGTGTGGGAAGCTATTATGGCTGCGGCGAAATTTTCAACGTTATGGCGGCCGATCAGGCCCGTTTCAAAAAAATGGCCGTTGATTTTAAAGCTGGAGCCTTCGGGTTTGAGGCTTACTTCGCTTATAAGGTAATCGTTGTCGTAAGAATTTACATTTTTCGAATATTCAAAATTTATAATTTTATATTTTATGCGGTCCTTCGACGTGTCGCGCGCGTCGAAAAGTTTTGACACTTCGGGGCATGAAACGTTAATAAGGGCGTATCCGCCTTCGGTTATATTGGAAATGAAGGCGTTGAACAGAGCGTGCAGCTCGCCCAGCTCTTTGTGCTCTTTGGAAATGTTTGTGAGAAGCCCTATAAAAGGCTTATATTTAATAATCGTTCCGTCGGACTCGTCGGACTCTATCACGAAATAATCCGATTTAGCGTAGCGCGAAGATACGTTGAAATTGCGCGAAACGCCGCCGATCACGAACGAAGGCGAAAGGCCGCACGAATCGAGTATAAAAGAAACCATCGTGGACACGGATGTTTTGCCGGCGGTGCCCGCTACCGCTATGGAGCGGCTCGAGCGGTTGAAAAATTCGGCTAGAAGATCGGAGCGGTGCATTTCGGAAAGCCCCAGTTCACGGGCCTTTACGATATCGGCCACATTGTCCTCGATAGCGGTGGATTTTACGATGATGATTTCTTTGGCGCCGATTCCCGCGGCCGCGGCGAATTTTTCTATTCCGGAACCGTCCTGCGGATAAAGGCCTATCGATTTTGATTTGAATTCTTCGCATATCGCGCCCGAAAGGTTGCGGTCGGACCCCGCCACGCGGTGGCCCATTTCATGCGCTACGCGCGCTAAAGCCGACATGCCCGAACCGAGTATGCCGATAAAATAATAGCTTTTCATCACAAACGTTCACTCCATTAATTAATTTTGTATTATGCTATTTTTGTATAATATAATATAGTATATTTTATCGGAATTTATTGCTATTGCTTTATAATAGACTTGAAAATAAAAAGAAAAATTTCGGAATCGAGGTCTTCTTCTTTCTTTTTACTTATTTGAATTTTTCCATTGGAAGAAATTTTCATGGTGCGAATGCCGAAAGGAGTATTTAAAACTCCTTTGACGCTTTTTACGTTGGAAGTGTAATTATGGAAAGGCGAAATATCGGCCAGAGTTTCCATTTTACCGTCGAAACGGAGTTTTTTGATGGTCGGATGCTCCATTTTATCGAAATCCATGGTCTTTATGAAAGCCATCTGGTCGGAAATTTTTAATATTTTTTCGGGGGTTATGAAAACGGGGCGCGGTTCGATCTTGCTGAATTTGAAGATAAGCGCAAGGCCGGATTTTACGCCGGAATTTTTTCCGAAAGTGATAAGAAGGTCTTTAAATATGACGAAATGCCCTTCTTCCACTACGTAAAGCTTTTGCGTTTGCACGCGGCCTTCTTCGAGGGCGTCTATTTCGTGGGCTACTATTTCTTTAAAACTTACCGCCATGGCGTTATCGGCGATAATTTCATTGTAAAAGCCCGGCTGGTTTTCATCGAGAGCGCACTGATTTTCTTTCAGGCTGACGAATTTAAAAAGGTTTTTAACGTCCTGGCAGGGGAATTCGTAAAACTGAAAAGAGTTGCTTTTAGAAGATATTACAAGACCGCCCTGATTCTGGTTTTGATTCGCCATAAGTTTCCCCCGCAAATAAAAAATGAGCCGTAAAGGACTCGAACCTTTAACCTAGTGATTAAGAGTCACTTGCTCTACCAATTGAGCTAACGGCCCACTTAATTTTTAATTTTCAGCTGATTATACATCAAAAATCTTTAAAAAGCAAGATTTTTTTAAAAATATTCCAAAATTCATTGAGTTGCGTATGGCTTTGTGATAGAATCGATTCGTAAAACCTCAAATAGAAAGGCGATTGAATTGAAAAAAGATAAAAACATCATATTTTACCCAAGCGGACATGGTTTCGGCCACGCCGTCAGGCAGATCGAAATCATAAAGGAAATTTTCAAATACAACATCGAAAATAAGCGCGAACACAAGGTCATCGTTAGGACAACCGCCCCCGAATGGGTTTTCACTAATTCGCTCGGCTTGTTTTTTAAAAAGTTATATCCTTCGCGCGCGGCTGAAATACCTCTCTGGTTCAGCTACAGCCGCTCGCTCAACGACGTGGGAACGGTCCAGTCGGACAGCCTGAACATGGATATAGGCGCCACTTACGAGGCCGCACGAAACTTTTATTCTAACTTTAAAGAAAGAGCTGCCATGGAGGCCGAATTCATTAAATCGAGCCGCGCGGACTTCGTGGTAGGCGATATCCCGCCCCTGGCATTCGCGGCCGCAAAACTCGCGGGCGTCAGGTCGGCCGGCGTCACCAATTTTTCCTGGGACTTCATTTACGAAGAATTCGCCGCTGAAAATAAAGGATTCAACGAAATAATAGATACCGTCAGAAGCGGATACGAAAAATGCGGCATGCTGCTTAAATTGCCTTTCGCATGCCCGCTTCCGGCTTTTAAAAACATTTCGCCGGTTTCCATGATAGCCAGAAAGCCTTATATTTCAAAAGAAGAGGCCCTTAAAATATTAAATATGGCCCCTGCGGAATTCGAAGGCGTAACAACGGTTATGATAAGTTTCGGCGGATTCGACACCGGCGGCATAAGGCATGAAAATCTATCCGGATACGCCGGTAAATTAATGTTTTTAACCACCATAGCGCCCGCGGCCGGCGAAAAATATCCGTCTAACGTTAAATTCATAGACACCAGCTCCGGGGCGATTTCGTTTGAAAATTTATTCACGGTATTCGATATAATAGCCACCAAACCGGGATACGGCGTGGTGGGCGACATAATAGGCGCGGATTCGACATGCCTTTTTACCGACCGCGGCCGCTTCCGCGAATACGAGTACCTGGTGGATTTTCTCAAAAAGCACACGCGGTCTTCGGTTTATATATCAAGAAACGAATTATTGAACTGCGATTTCGAGCCGCGCATAAAAGAGCTGCAATCGCAAATTAAAAAGCCCGAACCTATCGATACGCGCGGCGCCTATGAATGCGCCATGGCTATTATCGAATAAAAACGGGCCCTGATTTTATATCCGCGGAGCGCCTTCCCGGTAACTATATCGGGAAGGCGCTTTTATAAAAAAGAAACTGTATTAAGCTTTGAACTGCTTGACGGCGTCTTCTTCTTTTTCGAACACTTTAAAAATTGAATTAAAACCGGTTAATTTAAACACTTCATCGACCGTTCCGTGCAGGCCGCAAACGTAAATATCGCCCTGTTTGGCCTTTGCGCGTTTCGCCGACGCGAGGACGCCTCTAAGCCCGGCGCTGCTTATATATTCCAGTTCCTGAAAATTTACTACGAAAAAAAGGTTATTTTCAGCCATTAATTCGCTCATCTTTTTTTCGAATTCCGGAGCCGAATTAGCGTCCATTCTTCCGTTAACGCCAAGGACGGAAACGTTTCCCTCTTTTTTTAACGATATCTGCATATTGACACCTCTTAATTATTATCTTGCCATGTTTAATATTTTAAATCATTATACATTAAGAAAAAAAAAAATTCAAGCAAAATGAATTTGGCGGCAACAATGAATTAGCAATCCCATTATAAATACCGGCAACGCATTTCATAATCGGTAATTTTAACGCGGCGGCCCGGGCTCAATATTATGCCGCCGCAGTTTTGCGAATCAAACAGTTTATAACCCAGATTTAAATATCTTTGCAGCGCCTCTTTATGCGGATGCCCGAACTTATTCGACGCGCCGCTGGAAATAAAAGCCGCTCCGGCCCCGCAGGCCGATAAAAATTCGGCGCCGGATGAGTATTTAGAGCCATGATGCGGCGCTTTTATAAAATCGAACCCGGTTTCGCCTATTTTTTTAATAAGGGGTTTTTCGGCCGCGCCGGTGATATCGCCGCAAAAAAGCGCGGCGCGATTATTAACCCGGACCGCCGCCACCAGTGAAGAATCGTTGGCATCTTCATTAGAGCCGGTTTCCGGCCATAAAAATTCGAGCACCGCTCCGTCGCAATTAATCTTTTCGCCCGCCGAAACGCTTTTTACGCCGCGCGCGATGCTTAGTAGTTTTTTAAATTCAATTTCTTCGCGGCCGGTTTCATGATAAAGCAGATTCTTGATTTTTATTTTCGGATTTTTATATAAATTCAACGCGCCGCAATAGTGGTCCATGTGCGCATGCGTAATTATCAAATATTCGATTTCATCGATCTGGCGGTATCTTAAATACGGGGCGATAACTTTAGAATATGCCGATCGGCCGCCGCCAGCGTCGATGATTATCCATTTACGGCCGGAAGTCTTCACCAGCGCGCAATCGCCCTGGCCGACGTCGAGAAATATCATTTCCGCGCCTTCCATCGATTTAACCGCGAAGCCTCGAATATTAAAAAGCGCTAATATTATAAGCGCGGCCGCCGCTAATTTTGCCGGCGTAAGTTCGGCCCCGCGCGCGAAGCGGAACGCTAAAAACGCCAGGAACAAATATATTGCCGCCATTTCGAAAAACCCGAGTTTATATATGGCGATATTTCCCATCGGCAGAGAAGAAAGCCATTCGTTTAACTTTAGCGCTGCGAAGGTTACGTGGTATATAAGCGAAGCAGCGCCCCAGGCCAGCCATGAGCTGAAAAAAGAAAAAAATATAAAAATCAGGCAGAGCGCGAGCAATATTTCATATATCCATAAAGTAAAAATATTTGCGGGCAGCGAGTTAAGCGGAAAATAGCCAGATATAAAAGAAATCAGCGGATAAGATGCCGCCATGGCGATAAAGCTGATTTTGCAATAATCCATAATAGCATTTAAATAAGGGCTTTTTAAAAAATTTATTTCATAATCGCATGCCGCTATGATTGCGAAAGTGGAAATATAAGAAAGCCAGAAACCCGCGCTGAAGATAAATCTTGGAAATAAAACGATGTGGAAAAAAAGCGCGGCTATAAAAATATTGTATTTATTCACGCCGCGCTCCAATGCTCCGCAGGCGGCAGCCGCAGCAAAAGAGATATATGCGCGGGTCACGGCGGCCTGAAACCCCGTAATCAAAAAATAAACGCTCACAAACGTAAAAGCCGCCAGTGAAGCCTTTCTCGAATCGACATTCAGCGCCGAAAGCGCCGATAAAATAAACGCCGCCAGAAGCGTCACGTGGCCGCCGCTTACTACCAGAACGTGCAGAAGGCCGCTTTCGGTGAATTCGAAAATTTCGTCGTTGTCCAGATATATATTTTCGCCGAGCGCCGAAGAATCTCCGAGCGCGAATGCCCTGAGAAAACCCGAAACGCCGGGCGGAAAATATTTTTCGAACAGCCCTTTCACTTTATTTTTAATCGAGGCCGCGAAAGAGCCGCTTTTTTTAATTATCTTCACCCCGCCGGCCGGAGCGGTAAGAACGTATAAAATTTCATGCTGCAGGGGATTGTAATTTATCGGAAGATGAGGGTTTTTATATTTATGCATCCGTTTCACTATTCCCGAAACTTCCACCAGATCGTTTTCTTCGAGTCCGCCGGACCCGGATGCGGATTCCGTCAGGCCGCCTTCTTCTGCTTCGCAGCGCAAAAATATCCGGCCGTATATATTTTTAAAAGCGCCGCTTTTAGCGTCGTAAAGTTTTTCCACATCGAGCGCGGCGGTAAGATAGTTTTTTCCATATTCCCCGCCGTTATGATTTTCGACACTAACCGTCGAACCCGTAACCTTTATGAAAGCGTCCTGCTTTAAAACGCGGTTTATGCCGTTAGATATATAAGCAGTTTCGGCCGCGCACCGGAGCATGGCGCATAAAAAAACTGCCGCCATCAATAAAAACGCGGTGTAAATTCCGCCTGAAAATTCCCGACCTTTTATTCCTCCTTCGCAGCCAGCGGGAGTTTTAAAATAGTCTTCAGCCGCAAAAGCTCGTTTTTTATAAACAGCCATAGCGCCGGCCGCCGCCGCTAAAAATGCGATAATAGCTATGGCTGCGCGCCGGGCCGTCATGGCCGGCGCGCATAAAATCCCCAGAATATAAAATATTATTATAGATAAAAGCTTATAATTCATACCGCGCCTTAAACCGCGCAAGCGGCCTTTACAAGCTGCTCGAGCCTGCTTCTCACGGGTCCTGCGTCCTTGATCATAAGCCTGATATTATCTTTACCCTGCGCTATTTTTTCGTTATCCATGCTGTACCAGGCGCCGTTTTTTTCGATTATCCCCCTGTCCAGGGCTATATTTATAAGATCGCTTTCGTATGAAATTCCGTCGTTGAAAAGCAGTTCCAGTTCGGTATGCCTGAAAGGCATCGCGCACTTGTTCTTTATTATTTTAGCCCTTATTTTTATTCCGACCGGGCTTTCGCCGTTTTTAATGGTTTCTATCTTTCTTACCTCCATTCTCACGGAAGAAAAAAACTTCAACGCCCTTCCGCCGGGGGTGGTTTCGGACCCGCCGAACATGCTGCCTATCTTGTCGCGCAGCTGATTTATAAATATCACGCTGCAGGAATGGTTCGACGCGAGCGAGGTCAGCCGCCTTAACGCCGAAGCCATAAGCCGCGCGTGCAGGCCGACCTGTATTTCTCCGCTATTGGCCTCTATTTCCGCTCTGGGCACTATCGCTGCCACCGAATCGATAACCACGAGATTCACCGCGCCGCTTTTAACCAGGTCGTTGCATATATCGAAGCATTCTTCGCCTGAAGCAGGTTGTGAAACTAGAAGTTTTGAAAGATCCACGCCTATTTTTTTCGCATAATTTATATCCAGCGCGTGCTCTGCGTCTATAAACGCCGCTATTTTTCCGCTCTTTTGAAAATTAGCTATGATATTAAGCGTCAGCGTGGTTTTTCCGCTCGATTCGGGGCCGTAGAGCTCGATTATCCTTCCGGAAGGGAGGCCGCCTATCCCGAGCGCGGCGTCGAGAGAAATTATTCCGGTAGATATTGGTTCATAAATACTTTTATCGTCGGGCCGGCTGTCTTCATAGCTAAATATGCTTCCGCGCCCGAATTTTTTCAGTATCTGCTGTTTTATAAGCGAAAGTTCCTGTGCTTCTTTTCCGCGGTCATTTTCGCAATTAACTTCGGCCTTTGCGTCAGGTTTAGTTTCAGCCTTTTTTTCACAATTTTCGATTGTCCCGGCCTGAGATTTTAATGCCGCGCTTTTTACCGCCTTAAATTTTTCAATACCCATTCGACACCCCTTTACTTTTTAATTTAGCCCGATTTTTTATATACAAATCTCTAAATACAAACTATTCATAACAAGCCGTTCGCTATGCACTTCAAACTTCACACCGCATGAGCTGTCAGTATATTACAAAATGCTTATTAAGCTTGCGCATTCTTTTCTTGCCGATGCCTTCTATCGCGCCTAGAGATTTTAAAGATTCGATTCTTCCGCCGTTATTTCGCCTGAATTCGATAATTTTTTCACCCACCTTTGCGCCGACGCCTTTGATATTTTTGAAATCTTCCACGGAAGCCGAATTAATATCTATTTTAGGTTCCTGCGGGTTTTCGGCGTTTGCATAAAGTTCGAATTCCTGCGGATCGTCTATCTGCGGCGAAGGATCGTCCGCCACCATAATTTTATCTTTAACGGCTTCATACAAACGTTCTCCGATGCCTCCTACTTTTTTTATTTCGCATCTGGTTTTAAATCCGGAATTTTTTTCCCGGTATGCTATTATCTTTGCCGCCATGGCGGGCCCTACGCCTTTAAGCGCCATAAGTTCCGCCGCCTGGCATGTGTTTATGTCGAGCGGAAAATTTGCGCTTTCGATAACTTCGGGCGCAGTGCCTTCGGAACCGGCCGCCCATTGGGAATATCCGGAGCACAGGTTGATAAAAATTCCGAGCGCCGAAACCGCGCAAATAATAAAAATAAGTCTGGACTCTTCCTTTGAAAATTTTAAAAATTCCATTGAACCGCCTCCATTAATTTAATATTTCCTTTTCATTTCGAGCGATTAGTGTAAAACCGTCGCCTAATCCGATACATTTCAAAGTTACTTTCCATAAAACAAGTTTTGTGCCATAAAAAATATCTTCAAAAAGCCTTTAAAACCGTGTTCCGTTTTCACCAATTCTCATTTTGAGATTTCTTTAAATTAGTTAATTCACTATTTAAGGCTGTTTAAGGCAAAAAATACCGATATCGTTTTAAGACTTAATTCTCAAAACGATACCAGAGCATTTTTTTGGCTCTTTTTTTGTGTGGGAAGTTTGTCAGTGGATAGTGAATAGTTTTAGAATATTATTTAAAATTTAAATAAGTTCCTTTGTGCTTTAGCGGGTAGTTTTGGGCAGGGTGCCAGACAAGTTTTTTCGGGGACGCGTTCTAAAATCCCTCCGGGATTTTAGCCGCTTGAGCTCAGCGCCTCACGCCCATCCCGGGCTTCGGCGCTTCCGCTACACCCCTCAAAAATTTTGTCTGGCCCCTGCTATAAGCTTAAAATCAACTTAAAAATAAGTTGATTAACCAAAATGTATAATATAAAACTTTAATATTCCCTCACCAGCAAGCCGTTGCCGTCCATGGCGCGTGCTGCATTAGGGCCTCCGAGCTCCGATCCCGCCCATCCGACAGACATGGATGGCAAGGAGGCGGCCTTGGGCTCCGGCGATTCCGCTACACCCCTTCAAAAATTATTCTGGCCCCTGCTACAAGCTTAAAATCAACTTTAACAATGGATTACAACCTGAAAGTTCTTTTTATAGGCTGGTTAACACAAAAGCCTACTATAAAACCATAATTTTGACTAACCAGCAAGCCATTATTGCTGCGCAGACGCGCGCGTAAGCGCGCGTCTGCAAAAAACAGAACCATAAAAACAAAAATAGAAATAGAAAAATAGAAAGATAAAAAAAAGTGGTACGAAAAGAAATATTGGCAATTAAGGAAAATAAAAGTAAATCAGAAAAGAATTTGTAGCAACATAAGAAAAGAGCTTAGCCTAATTAAAGCCCCGGCAGAAAAGCAGGCACTTTGCAAAATAAAGCGTCAGGCTAATTTGGGGTTGGAAGGGATTTTAAGGGAAGGGAGGGGCCTTTGGCCTCTAGCCTTCCCTTATCGAATAAACAAATTATTATTCGAATTTTTTTCAACCTTAATTATAGGCAGGATCAATAAGCATAAACTTTGAACATATCGCCGGGAGCGCCTGCAAATATTATCAGGCCGCCTTTCGGAAGATAAAATTCGCCTTTATCCACGGCGCTGTCGAACACAAGGCCTTCTCCGCCAGCCGCCATTACTCTGGAGCCGGCAGGAAGTTCGCCAAATTTGACCACGGCGCCTTTATCCGATTTAAGCCATTCGTTCCACTGCTCGGTTTTGATGGTAACGCGGTTAACGCCGCTGACAAGTTTTCTGGCTGTATCTTCGGACGAATACATGAACATATTAGATTTGATCCATGTTTCGCCGTTGACATCGACGAGTTTGAGCGACGACTGATCGCGAAAAGCCGTGGCAGCTATTTCCGCACAATCGGGACCTTCGATTTTTTTAAGGCCTCCGAAGCTGACGTAACCCGGAAGCGCCTCATAGGCTTTAGCTTCGACGAGGCCGACCATAGCGTATACCACCTGAGCCGGCATATTTCTAACAAGCCATTTTTTACCGGCGATATCGGCCCTTAATTTTTGAGGGTTTTCGATCTTTTCGATCTTCTGGTACATGAGCATATCGACGCCGTAATTAGGAACCTTATGAGCCGCTATGTAGGTCTTGCCGTCGACGACGGTGAAGTAAAGCGTCATTTTCTTTTCATGATAATAAAAATAACCGCCGTTATGAACTAAAGACATTACGGCCGGCTCTTCTTTAGATGCGCCGGGAGCAACTTCGGCGGGAGCGGCCAGTTCCATTTTTCCGTTATCGCGGTCGAAGCGGACTCTGACTACGCTGTCGGCGTTGCAGTAATATCCTTCGAACTTGAGTAATTCTTCGGGTACGGGGCGGGCTTCGACAGGTTTTTCTACGGGCTTCGCCGGCGGTATCTGGATTTTCTTCGCTTTCATCACGGCGTCGAGTATCGGGCGCGACAATTCTTCGAGGTCTGCGACGCTGCCGGTTATCGAATAAACGACCGTGACTCCGTGTTTGGGAACGGTCTGCATATAAGTGCTGTAGCAGGTGGTTCCGCCGCTTTTAGCGAGCACCTGGATGCCGAGGTCGGCGTAATCTGGCAGCGACGAATAGTCCCAGCCGAATTCGTTGAGTATCTGGGGCCCGCGGAGTTTGTCGTAAAATTTAGTGGGCTGCGATTTCAGAATCTCGGCCACGGATGCGTCGGACAGAACGCGCTTTGCGAAAGGGGAAAAGCTCGAGGCGAATCGGCACATATCGGAAGCTGTCGACGAAAGTCCGCCGGCGCCGTAAACCATTACGACCTCGCGCGGATATTTTTTACCGTTCTTCAGTCCGTAGTATTCGGCGGTGTTTTCAACGCCGGCCTCGCCGACTGAGACACCCGTGTTTTTCATGCCGAGCGGTTTAAATACGCGGCGCGCCAGAAAATCGATGAATTTTTCGCCTGAGACGCGCTCGACGATCATTTCAGCAAGGGTGAAGCCGTCGTTGCAATATATTTGCATAGCGCCGGGGGCGTGTTTGAGATAGGCTTCGGCCATGCTGTCGATAAGGTAGCGGTGCATATTTTCATCTACGGCGTATCCGAAATAAAAATGCGAGCCGGGCAGGCCGGAGGAATGGTTGAAAAGCATGCGCACGGTAATGTCGCGATAGCGCGGGTCTTTCATTCTGAATTCGGGAAGGTAATTGACCACCGGGTCGTCCAGGCGCACTTTGCCGTCGTCGACCAGAAGCAGTATTCCGACAGCGGCGAACATTTTGCTGGTGGAACCGACGTTAAAGCGCGTTTCGGGGTTAACCGGCCGGTTAGCTGCGCGGTCGGCTGCGCCGAAGCCTTCGGCATAAACTATCTTTCCTTCGTCGGCGACGGCGACGGTGGCGCCGCTGCAAAACCCGCCGGCGATGGACTTCCACATAGTTTCACGGGCGGTCTTTATCGCCTCGCTGTAATCGATTGAAGCGCGCTTACGCACACCGGAAGCTTCGGCCAAGCCTGTGTTGGATGTGAGTAATAAAATCGAAGACGCCAGAAGAACCGCAGTAATTTTTTTAAACATAAACCACTCCTCTTTAAATATTTATCCGTAAAGAGTTTTTATTTATATGCCTGCTCTATGCGGAACCGATTTATTGGGCACCTACGTTTTTAAGCATGGTTATAATTTCGCTATATTCCCGGAATCTTATATCGGCGAGTTTCATGGCGGTATTTCCGCTTTTATCCTTGAGATTGACTCCTGCGCCTTTTTCGAGAAGGATGCGGACTATGTCCACGAAACCGTGGTATGCCGCGCGCATAAGGGCCGTAGCGCCGTTGGGATCTTTGATGTTGACGCCTTCGCCTTTTTCTACGAGCGCTTCGACGAGCTGGACGTTGGCGCGTAAAACCGCTATCATTAAAGGCGTATTGCCGTCGTTATCTTTTTCGCAGACATTCGCGCCGCGGTTAAGAAGCGCCTTGACGGTTTCGACATGATTTCCGTCCACGGCGTACATAAGCGCGTTACTGCCTTTTTTATCTTTGAGGTCTATGGCGGGGCCTTTTTCGAGGATCATTTCGACGATCTGCAAAAACCCTTTGGAAGCGGCCCACATCAAAGCCGTGGCGTCGCCGTTATTGGTGATATCGCAATTAGCTCCCCTGTCTAAAAGAAGGCTGGCCGCGTTTGTATGCCCGGCGGAAGCGGCCACCATAAGCGCCGTCCAGCCTTCGCCGTCCTGCAGGTTTAATTTCGCGCCCTTGAGGATCAAAATCTCCAGTATATCGACGTCGCCGGTGTTAGCGGCGTAAAGCACCAGCGGCACTCCGCGTTCGTCCTTGACGTTTATATCTTCGATTTTTTCCACCAGCGCCCTTACGACGTCGGTATTAGCTTCATTTATGGCTTCGACCATTTTAGATATCAACTCGTTGTTCAGCTCACCGCTCATTTTAAGCTCCCTTTTATTTTTATTTGTTTATGCCGATTATATGGGGGAAATTTTAAAGTTTAACCGCAAAATATCCCTTTTCATTTTTAGCGATCCTCGCCAGAGGCCACTGATGGTCATGTTCGAAAATGCCGACGGCGTCTTTTTTTATCATTTCATCGAAAAACGCTTTTTTTTCTTCCACTATCGTAAGCGGAAAAAGATCGTAGCCCATAATGAAAGGTATCGGCACATGCGAAGTGGTGGGCGCCAGATCGCTGAGGTAATAGGCCGATTTACCTTCGGACTCTATGACGACGGCCTGCATCGCGCGGGTATGGCCGTTAACGGCGCGCAGCGAAATCCCGTCGAATACATTAGCGGTATCGCCGTTAACAAATTTAAGGCGCGGAGAAGCCAACACGGGGTCGAGGTTATCTTTTAAAAAAGACGCCCGGTCCCGTTCGGTAGGCTTTACCGCAGCCTGATGGTGATCTTTTTGCACGTATATATCGGCGTTTTTGAATAAGAGGGTAGAGACGCCGTTTTCGAATGCGGTAAAACCTCCGCAATGGTCGAAATGAAGATGGGTGACGATTATATCGCTGATGTCGTCCGGCGTGAAGCCGAGTTTTGAAAGCTCTTCGCGCAGGCTTTTGCCTTTATTGTCAACGCCGTAAATGGCGCTCCATTTTTCATCGAATTTATCGCCGATGCCGCCGTCGACGAGTATTTTCCGGCCACCGCCGATAATCAGGGCCGGCCTGAGCCCGAGGGTGATGCGGTTGAGTTCGTCGGCGGGGTTGGTTTTATTCCATATAGTTTTAGGCACCACACCGAACATTGCGCCGCCGTCGAGTTTGAACGTACCGCAGTCTAAAACGTGAATTTCGTATTTTCCGATCTGTATCTTCAAGTAACTGCACCCTTTCTATAAAAATTGCCGTCAAGCTTCATATTAAACAGCATTAGTATATGTTATGAAATTATATCACATGCGGTATTTCATTGTCAAAATTTTAAAAATCAGGACGTTTATTTGTTTATATTTGTTCAGAGCTTAGCAATCCGCGCTTATTTTTCCGAGAAATGCTCTTCATAAAGGATCTTGAGATCGAGCGCGCTATCGCGCTGAAATCCGAGCCATTGCGGTATTGCGGCAGTTCCTTCAGCCATTCGCATTTTACCCAGTCGGCGCGGTCGGATTCATAATCGTAGAATATTATAAGGCGGGGTTTTTCTATGATAAAATAGTCGTAGAAGTTGGTAGATTTCTTTTTGCACTTATCGCGGTATTTTTCGATAGCGGAATTTTTCGGGCTTTCCAATAAATCTCTTATTTCTTCCGCGCAGGGAAGGGCGGAATCCCGGGCCGGGCCTGTCAAAGACGAAAGCTTGCAGCGCGGGAGTTTTGCAAGTTTCGATTCCGCGACCGGTTCGCCGGCCGTTTTTTCGGGTGGCCCGGCTTCGGCGCACCTTTGAAAATTATAGTTCGGCACGAACAGAAAAGCTATCGCTAAAAACAATAGAATAAACGATCCGTATTTTGATTTGAATTTCAAAAAAAATTTCATTTTGTGTTTCCTTGATTTATAAGCGTTACGGCCGGTTATTATAATCTATGAAAATTATTGCAGCAAAAAAGAAAAATCAATGTCAATATAATATCTTTCGCGCAATACCCTTCGCATCAGGTATCACTTAATGAATTTATTTTCGTCGAGTTCCCTGAAGGCGAGAGCGAGTTCTTCCTTCGTGTTCATGACGATAGGCCCGCCCCACGCCACGGGCTCTTTAAGCGGTTTCGCGGCCAGCAGCAGGAACCGCGCGCCTCCGCTTTCGGCCTTCGCGGTAAATGCACCGCCTTTATCGAAAAGTACGGCGTTTTTTTCTTTTATAAGTTCGCCGCCGGAGGCGGCGAAGCGCAGCGCGCCGTCGAAGATATAAATGAAAAGCGTGTCGGTTTCCTTCGTATCAATAGACCATTCGGCGACGGGCTTGAGTTCGACGTCGAGGTAGTCCGGCTTCACGTGCTCGCCCTGCATGGCGCCGCGCGTTCCCCTGTATTCGCCGGAAATAACGCGGACGGTAGCGCCGCATTCCTCTTCTATCGCCGGTATGTCGTTATCGAGTATGTCGTTGTATTTAGGCTTTGTCATCTTGTCCTTAGCCGGAAGATTCAGCCAAATCTGTGCGCCGAGCATCCGTTTCGAGGCCTTAGGCATTTCCTGGTGAATGATGCCGCTTCCGGCGGTCATCCACTGGCAGCCGCCGTCAATGATCTCGCCGTTGTTGCCCAGGCTGTCGCCGTGCTCTATTTTGCCTTTTACGAGGTAGGTTATGGTTTCGATCCCTCTGTGCGGGTGCCACGGAAAGCCTTTTATATAATCCAGCGGGTCAGTCGAGTCGAACGCGTCGAGCATAAGGAACGGGTCGAAATCGGCCGTATCACGATTGCCAAAAACCCTTACCAGGCTAACTCCCGCGCCATCGACCGTCCGGGCTCCCGAAACTATCCTGAGTATTTTGCGTTCTTCTTTCATGTCAAATTCCTCTTTCGATATTCATTTTCGATTAAAGACATCATAATGAAATCGTGATATTTTCCCTTACAGAAATATCCGTCTTTCAGTTTTCCCTCTTCATTAAATCCTATACTTTTCCAGAATTTTAAGCCATTTTCATTAAACCCCGCGACGCCTATGGCAAGCCTGTGAAAATTAAGACTATTAAATCCATAATCGAGCATCAGCTCCGCCGTTTCTTTTCCGAATCCTTTTTTCCAATAATTTTTATCCCATATTATCAAAGAGTAGTCCGCGGTCCGCCATGGCGTAAATATTCTCAAAAAACCAGTTTCGCCTATTATTTTACCGGTTTCCCTATCGACGATGACAAACCATATTCTATCGTCCGTTTTCTGGCATTTTTCATAGAAATCTTCCATACTCCGCTCGGTCATCGGAAAGACCTCGCCTGACAGTTCGCCGATTTCTCTATCGGACATTAAATTTTCAAGTTCCTTTAAATCGCATCTTTGAATAGTTCTTAAAACAATTCTTCCGCCTGTAAGAAAGATCCCCATAGTTCCTCCTTTAATCAGAGATAGCATACCTTTTAGCGGCTCGGCACCGCCGAAGCCGCCCTTTAACCGTTGAGCCTCCAGTATTCGAAGTTGAGCAGTGCAGCGAAACTCACCCATAGTATATAAGGAATCAATAATATTCCTGCCGCCGGCGATATTTTATAAAACGCGAATATATTCCACAGTATGAGAAACCACAGTACCGTAATTACGACGAGCCCCGCCAGAGTGGACTTCATGCCGAAAAACGCGGCGGACCACATGACATTGAAAAAAAGCTGGGCTGAAAATATGGCGAAAGCTTTCTTATTTTGGGATAATGACGCTTCCGGCCGCGCGGCCAGGTAAAGCGATATCCCCATCAAAACGAAAATAGTTATCCAAACCGGAGCGAAGACCTGGTTAGGCGGCGCAAAAGAAGGCCTCACAAGAGTCCGGTACCAGTTTTCCAACGAGGCGCGCGTGAAAAACGATCCTATTATTCCCGCCGCCTGGCAGAGTATAATTGAAGCAAAAAGCTTTAACATACGATTAACCCCGCCATCCATTGTAATGCACTTTAGACTCGTCGTAACGCTTCTGCGGGCTCAATTTCCTGACCGGATGCCCTATCGCCACGACCGCGAGCGTAATTATGCCTTCGGGCAGGCCCATAACCTTGCTTACGCTTTTTTCGCGTTCGGCGCGCGGATAAACGCCGAGCCAGACGGCGCCGAGGCCTTCGGCGTGGGCCGCCAGAAGGATGTTCTGAGTCGCCGCCGAGCAGTCTTGAACCCAGAATCCGGAATGTTTTTCGGCCTTTACATCGCCGCAAACGGCTATGGCCAGAGGAGCGCTTAAAAGCGAATCGGCGTAAGGATGGGCTTTAGCCAGTTCGTCCAGCATTTCGCGGCCGGTAACGACGACGAACTGCCACGCCAATTGATTTCCGGCCGTAGGAGCGTTCATGGCCGCTTCCAATATTTTCTTGACAGTTTCTTTTTCAACCGGAATATTTTTAAAATTTCTGATACTGCGTCTGGTCATTATAGCTTCAAATAAATCCATTATATACTCCTTAAAAAAATTTTTAATAAAATGCCGGCAATGGTTTAGAATAACCAAATTTACCACAACATTCTACCATAACCGGCATACAAACGCAAGTGCAGCCGGCAGGATATCCTGGCGGGCCATCCCGATACGCTTGACAATTGACCGTAAATTTTGTAAGATGAATTCGCACTTTCATTTTTATCAGCCAAGGAGAAACCTGATGTTTTTTAAAAAATTTAAAATTAATTTACGACTCTCCGCCATGATTTTAATCTTTTTCTTTTCCTTTGCGGCGCAATCTTTTTCATTTGATTTTTCCATAAAGCCTTTTGAGGAATTCAAGCTTATCGCCTACAAGCTCAACACTTACAAACAGGCCTTCAACCCCGAAAACAAATCTATTTCTCCCGGGCTCGACCACCTTAAAAAACAATATGAATCCACTTCTCGGGAGCTCGGCTCAAAAAAAGACGAGCTGGTCAATATTTTTAATTCGGCCGTTTCCGCGGACGAACGGCAGTCTATAAAAGCCGTAACCGATTACATATGCAACGTCGCCAGCTCCGATCCTTCATACCCGGCTTTCAATTCGCTGCGCGGTATGTTCATACAGAAGATAGATTTTGAAATTATCTCATCGGGCGACAATGCCGATAGAAAAGATTTCCTTCAAAAAATAAAAAACGACCTCGATAAAAAAGTCCTTATAGGCTCGACTCCTGTAATAACTTCCGGCTCGAAGAAAAAAAGCGGTAAAAATAAAATCCCGGTGTATATATCCTTTCACTGGCACATGCACCAGCCGATATACTGGCCTTACGAAGACATGGTAACGACGCATAACCGCGGCGTCTATTCTTACAGCCTTCTGGACGTCATGTACAGCCGCGAAGGCGCTTATACGTCCTGGCCTTACGAAGCCGTTAAAGCCGCCGCCGATGCAGGGCTTGCTCACGCAGGCGCGCAGGTGAGCTTTTCCGGTTCTCTAATAGAAAACCTCGATTCGATAAAAAAGGCGGGGCTCCGCTTCAACGGCTGGGAAGCCGCTTACAGCGCAGGAAGAAACATGAAAACCGCTCTCGAGAATCCCAGGCTGGACATGGTTTCGTTCGGATTCCATCACCCGCTGATGGCCCTTATAGATTACGAAGACATAAGAAAACAGATACAGGCCCACCGGAATATAACGCTCGGAACTTTCGGATCGCAGGCCGGATATTCCAAAGGAATATTCCCGCCGGAAAACGCATTCGCCGAATGGATGATACCGGCGCTTGTAGACGAAGGTCTGCAGTGGGTATTCGTGGATAACATCCATTTTTCCCGCGCCTGTGAAAATTATCCGTGGGTGAAAGGCGAAAATCTTTACCCGCCGAACAAAGCCGATCAACGCAATCCCGATCCGAAGAACTGGGTACAGCTTTCGGGGCTATGGGCGCCTTCGAAGGTTACGCCCTGGGCGAACAGGCCTTACTATGTGGCTTATAAAGATCCGGCAAGCGGAAAACCTCAGACTACGCCCGACGGCAAAATAGCAAAAATGATAGCCGTGCCTACCGACCGCTATATGGGAAACGAAGACGGCCGCGGCGGCTTCGGCGCGCTAAACTACGAACAGGTGATGAGCCAGCTCGAAGAATACAATACCGACCCGAAACATCCGCTGCTCATAGTGCTTCATCACGACGGCGATAACTACGGCGGCGGATCATGGGGCTATTATCACGACAACTTCAAACGTTTCGTGGACTGGGTGAAATCGAATCCCGAAAGGTTCGTATGCACGACGGTTCAAGACTACCTCGATAAATTCCCGCCCGACCCCGAAAATATAATACATGTAGAAAACGGCTCCTGGGCCGGAGCGGATAACGGCGACCCCGAATTCCTGAAGTGGAACGGCGATCCCGATCCCAAAACAGGCTATTCGCCCGACCGAAATTCATGGGGAGTGCTTACTGCCGCTAAAAACTACGTGCTAACCGCAAACCAGGCAGACCCGGATTCGCCCGACGTTAAAAACGCCTGGAAATACATACTGGTAAGCGAAACTTCATGCTACGAATATTGGGACGGAACGGAAATGTGGGACAGTCATCCCACCCGGGCCGCCAACGGCGCCGTGGCGTTCGCCAAAAGCGCGCTTAAAGATAAAACCGATTTCAACGATAAAACCCCGCCGACAATTTATAAGCCGCAGCGCGAGCCTTATAATCCGGGCGGAATGGAATGGGGAGCGTCTCCGATGCCTTCCGATTTTACCGTTTGGACTTACGTTTATGACGTAAGCGGCCTTAAATACGTAAACCTTCAATACGCTATAGTCGAAAACGCGCGCGACGGCTTAATAGGCGAGCAGTCATGGGCGAGCGTTCCGATGAGCGCAAGATCCATAGCCGCGCAGACGAACCCCAAACCTTCGGTCAAGGCCCTCGAATATTTCTATAAAATAGCCGGAAAGAAGAACGCCACTTACGCTTACAGGATCGCAGCCCTTGACGAATGCGGAAATATCGCATATTCACCCGTAAATTACGTCCACGTAGGCGACGCTTCAGGGCCGGAGCCGGAAAAGCCTTGCTGGACGCCGGAAAATCCCGGCGCCGGCGACACGATAACCATTACCTCCTCCAGGGCCGGAAAACTCCATTGGGCAATCAACGGCTGGAAGATGCCGCCCGAATCGCTATGGCCCGCGGGAACGGTAAAGTGGAACGACGGAAAGGCCGTAGAAACGCTTCTCGTTCCTTCGGAAGACGGGAAAAGTTACTTCATAAAGTTAGGGCCTTTCAATAACGAAAGCGGCGCCGTCAGCGCCTTGAATTTCGTTTTTCATAACGCCGACGGCTCATGGGGAAGCGATAAAACTATAAATATAAAGTAAATATAAAAATTACCACTGGTCCTGCATATCGTATGGTATCATTTCAAGCGCCGAGCTGAGGCTGTGCGGCTCGGTCGATTTGATCTCCGTATCTATCATCTGCATGTGGTGTTTTTCTTCGTCGGCGAGCATTTCCCATATTTTCTTTATGCTTTTATCTTTAGTCTTCTTCGCCGCGTCGTTATATATTGCGTAAGATTCCCTTTCGGCGTCGAGAGCATAGTTTAAAACGTCCTTCAGTGGAAGGTTAGAAACGTCTTTAGCGAAATTTTTATTCATGAAAAGTTTAGTGTTGGTGTAAAGAAGGCCGCCCGACATTTTTTTAAGAAGCCCCTGGCAATATCCCACGTGGTCTTTTTCATTGGCCGCCAGAAACATGAACTTAGAGCTTACGTTTTCGCTGGTGGAATTTTTAGCCATTTCCGTATAAAAAACATTGGCGGTAATTTCTTTGCATATCGACAGCTTGAGGACCGACGAAGGCCGATCGGCTTTAGCTGCGCCTGATTTGACCGACAGCTTTCCGCCGGATAAAAGCTCGCCCAGTATGGCCTGGTTGAAAACGTCGAGATCGTCGGGAGTCCTGGCTGTGATGATGTTTCCGTCCTGAAGGGTCGTTTCATCGCTATAGCGGGCGCCGGCGAATTTAAGGTCGTCTCTTATTCCAACATAGCTGGTCATGCAAACGCCGCCCATGAGGCCTGTAGATATGAGCACCTGCGGGCCGTGGCAGATCGCAGCGACGATTTTTTCATTTTCTATGAAATGTCTCGTAAAATTAATCGCTATATCGTGCACTCTGAGATATTCGGGCGCGGCGCCTCCGGGGATTATTATGCCGTCGTAATTTTCGGCCGATACGTCGCTAAAGCCGAGCTTTACGTCGACGGTTTCGCGGCCGTACTTACCTTTATATTTTCCGGGTTTGAGCGCTATGTAATCAACTTCTACGCCGTTTTTCTTCAAAAACTTAAAAGGCGAAACGCCCTCTTCGTCCTGAAAATTTTCCGCGATTATAAATGCCAGTCTTTTTTTATCTGCCATGAGAATCCCTCCTGTTATTTACTGATAAGCGCTATTTTTCAGGCGCACGGGCGCCGGTCTTATTAATATTTTTTCTATTGAATTATTATAACACAACGCATGATATTTTTAAATAAAATTTTAAGAATTGTGAAGCAGGCCTTTTTTGATATATACGGCGTTAGCGTGTTCTCTGAAAGTTGAAAGGCCCGAATTAAAAAAGCGCGATGAAACGAAACAAAAAAAACCGCAAACGAAAAGGGTGGCGGGAGCGCCTATATGTTTTGAAAGCACCCCTGACATAAGGCTTCCGAACGGGGCCATTCCGATAAGGGCCATAACGTATATGCTCATCACGCGGCCGCGTTTATCGTCGTCGGAAAGAGTTTGCAGCATGGTATTACATGCCGCCATACAGGTTATCATTCCTATTCCGGTGATATACATAAAAAAAAGCGAAAGGGCGAAAGAGCGGGAAACGGAAAAAAGCATAAGGCCTATTCCAAGAATACCGGCGCTTCTGGCGGCGACCTTTTCAAGCCCGGCGAAGCTGCTGCGCGAAGCCATATAAGCTATTCCGCTGAGCGCTCCGCAGCCTACGGCGCCCATAAGATATCCGAGAGTATCCGCGGAGCCTTTTAAAATATCGCGCGCGAAAACCGGCATAAGGATATTGTATGATATGGACATGAAGCTCGTAACCCCGACAAGCTTAATTATCATCATGATCGGAGGGAAACCCGCGGCATATTTAAAGCCTTCTTTTATATTAGCTATAATATTCGGATTTTTATTGGTTATTTCACGAGGCACGATTTTCATAAGCAGCAAAGCTGTTATCACGGCAACGTAACTCAGCGCGTTAAATAAAAAGCACGGCGTCTCGCCGAAGGCGCTGACTGTAAAACCTGCCACCGCCGGGCCTATGAGGCGCGCCGAATTGAATATGGCCGAATTAAGCGCGATAGCGTTAGAAAGGTCTTCTTTATTATCGAGCATATCGACTATAAACGACTGGCGTATAGGAGCGTCGAAAGAATTTATAACCCCGAGCGTGAAAGTAAGCAGAATCGCCCGCCACACCTCGCCGTTGAACCTGTAAACGGCGTACGCAAGCGAGGACGCCTGAATCATGGCGCAAATCTGTGTGAGCACGAGAAGGCGGTGCCTGTTGAAACGGTCCGCCAGCACTCCTGAAACCGGAGTCAGAAAAAACGACGGAATATATCCCATGAACCCCGTAAAGCCGAGCAGAAAAGAAGAGCCGGTTATTCTGTAAACATACCAACTCAGAGCGACCTGCTGCATCCATGTTCCGATAAGGGAAACGCCGTGGCCGAAGAAAAAAAGACGGTAATTGCGGCTCTTGAACGCGCGGAATAAATTTTTGAAAAAATAAGAAATTTTATCGGTTATATACGACATAAAAAATACCTGTTCTAGTGAAAATATCGATATGTTTAACTTTCAGGAGTGACCTCTTCCGGAGAATAAGGGATAAAATAATCTATGCACATATATCCTGCGATAAACCCTCCCAGATGGGCCGGCCACGAAACGCTCGAATACGCGCCGAGAAAAAAAGCCATCAGCACCTGGCCTATTACCCATATTCCGATATAATAGACGGCCGGGATTTTAAACGGATAGAAAAAAATAACCTGATAAAATTTAGCCCCTGGAAAAAGCCTTAGATATGCGCCCATAACGCCTGCGACCGCTCCTGAAGCTCCTATCAGGGGAATATCGGCCCCGTAAAAGAAAAAAGTGTTGGCCAGTCCGCCTATTATCCCCGTAAATAAATAAAAGCCCAGAAAACTCGCCTCGCGCTCGGCGGCGTCTTTTCTGTCGTAAAATATGTCGCATACGTTATCGCCGAAAACCCATAAGAAATACATATTGCCGATAAAATGCATCAAGCCGGCGTGAACGAACTGATAGCTGAATAAATTCAAAAAATATTTCACCGAAAGAAATTCCGCCGGAACAAGCCCCAGCGTATCATAGAATCCCCTTAAAACCTGGTATGCCCTGCTGAGTTCACCCATGGCGGAGGCGTTCGCGATTAACTTATAGGTAAGGACGAACACCAGCGAGTTTGCAGCGATTATAAAAACCAGCACCAGAGGGAAGTAATAACGCGGATTATAAACCTCCAGCGGCAGGTTTGAAAACAGGCAGAAAAGATAACTGGAAGCGGAAATAGGCTCATATTCAGAAGCGTATTCATAATTTATATTCTTATAGTGCATCAGGGCGTTTTTTTCTTCCGCCGGGGAAATCTTTACGGGCCGCGCCGGCGAATAAACTTCGTTGGAAGAAAGGTCCAGCCGTAAGAACGGCTGGGGCGCGGGGCCGGAAGGCCGCGGCGGATGCATGAAAGTGGTTTCCACTATAGTTTTGGGCCTTAACGCCGAAGGCTGCCTGAACACGGAGCCGTTCAGCTTCTGCCTGATCTTGTACAGTTCGCCGCTGGATAAAAAAGTCGCGAGGCACGAGCGGCAGAAATGCATTTCATAAATGAGATCGCCTTTGCTGGCGCTTATCTTATCCATATTGATTTCGCAGGCGGGGCATATAAGATTGGAGCCGTCGTAAGGCAGGCGCGAAAGTATGGTTTCCGCGTCCAGAGAACCGGAAAGGGCCTTTTTCATCTCGCCGCGGTCGTAATAAACGCCCTTACAGCGCGGACAAATATCGATAATCAAGTCTTTGACCGTGACTTTGTCCATTATCGTATTATCCTGGCATTGCGGACATATTCTGGCGTTCATAATAAAAACCCTGCTATTTTTTATAAAAATTTACGCTCATTTTAACAGTTTTTGATATATAATGCAAATCAAAAAATTAAAGAGCAAAAAATAAAAACGCCCGTATCTTTAGATATGAGCGTTTTTATTCATGTAGAGTAGCGAAGGAGGGACTCGAACCCACGACAACACGGTTATGAACCGTGTGCTCTAACCACCTGAGCTACTTCGCCACATATTTGGTAAAAGCTCGGTTAACGTAAGTTTTGCCGAGCTTTTAATATAGGTAGCGGGAGCAGGATTTGAACCTGCGGCCTTCGGGTTATGAGCCCGACGAGCTACCAGCTGCTCCATCCCGCGTCGTAAAAATGCCTAGGGCCGGAATTGAACCGGCACGGGGCCAAACCCCAACGGATTTTAAGTCCGCTGTGTCTACCAGTTCCACCACCCAGGCAACTGGTTTAACAGTAAATGTATTTTATCACATATCGCTTTGTATGTCAAGAGAAAAAAGATATTAATTAATAATACACGTTTTTCGGGCCGTGAAATTACGCTGCCGTAAGCCTTATTCGTTAGTTTTTAATGAGGTTGATATTGGCGTTTTTAATTTCTTTGGTAAGCTTAAACTTAAGCTTTTCGAACGACGGCGAGTTTAAAAATGGGCGGTATCTTTTATAATAGCCGTAAGGCTCCGACGGGGAATTGAAATACCCGCCGCGGTTAAGCTTTTTATCGCCGTTTTTGTCCTCGAAAACATGTATCAGGTATTCGCCGGAAGGCATCAAAAACCTGTACTGCGCCTTCGATTCCTTGACGTTTTCCGGAAAGACTATGAAACTTTTGGCGGCTATGCCGTTTTTATAATCGCTTTCATTCGAATAAATATAGACGTAAGCTTTATGCTCGCCGGTAAGGCCCCTGATAAAGCCGCTGACCATGAACAGGCTGCCGGCGAAAGATTCGCCTGCGGCCGCAAAAAATAAAACCAGCGCCGCCATAAACGGAATAAAAAACGCAAAACTCTTTAAAATTGGGGTTTTCATAAAAATTCCTTCATTACAAATTTAATTTTTACTCCCGTTATTTTACAATTATTTTAAAATATTGTCAAACCCTCGAGGATAATTTAAAAGCCTGCCTCAAATTTTTATTGAACCTTATGCGCTATTTTGTTATAATAAGTCCAGCCAAATAGATAAAAAGCGGAGAGCCGATGCACAAATCAATAATGGATTTTTTCACTTACTACGGCCTCGAATCGGGGATATCATCCTATCTGAGCGTTTTCATAATGCTCATAGCGATGTTTTTTTTATGCTGGCTCGCAAACGCCGCCGCTAAAAAAATCATATCCAGGGCGGTATATAAAATAGTCAAAAAAAGCCGGAACCTCTGGGACGATATGCTGTATGAAAACAAGGTTTTCGGAGAAATATCACATATAGCCCCGGCGCTGGTCATAATGGCTTTTACAGGTTATTTTCCTTTCTGGCGCGAATTTTTAAATAAATTCGCGATGATTTATTTAACGCTCATCGGCTATATAACCATAGACAGGCTCATCGACTCGGTCGAGTGCATTTATAAAACATACGAGGTGGCCAAAGAAAAACCTATCACCAGCTACCTTCAGGTTTTAAAGATATTCTGCGTCATAGTCTGCCTGATAATATCGGTAGGGGTTATCGTAGAAAAGTCTCCCTGGACGCTTTTAAGCGGCATAGGAGCCATGACGGCCGTTTTAATGGTGATATTCAAAGACACCATAATGGGCCTTAGCGCCGGAATACAGCTTTCGGTCAATAAAATGCTGCACATAGGCGACTGGATAGAAATGTCCAAATACGGCGCGGACGGCGAAGTGATCGAAATAACCCTGAACACCGTTAAAGTGCAAAACTGGGATAAGACCATAATCATGATACCCGTTTACAACCTCATATCCGAGCCTTTTAAAAACTGGCGCGGCATGTACGCCGCGGGCGGAAGGCGCATCAAGCGTTCAGTCTATATCGACGTATCGAGCATAAAATTCTGCCCGGCCGAAACGCTCCAGGAATACAGGCGTTCGGCTTTTCTGGCCGAAAGGCTGGAAACCGGTTTTAAGGCTATCGACGAACGCAGGCATTCAGTCGAAGAAAAAGAAAGCAAACCAGAAAATCCCCCGGAGGGCGGCGCGTGCGAGCTCACCAACGTGGCCGTTTTCAGGGCGTATATAACCGGTTTTCTTAAAAAACACCCGGCAGTAAACGATAAGATGCATATAATGGCGCGCCTCCTTCAGCCATGCGAACACGGGCTGCCCGTAGAAATATACGCATTCTGCCGGCGCACCGAATGGGAATTTTACGAAGCCATCCAGGCCGAAATAACGGAACATCTGCTCGCAATCGCGCCGAGTTTCGACCTTAAAATATATCAGAAACCGGCCGGCGCCGATTCCAGAACCATAAAATAAAAACCATACGGCCAAGCCGCGCGCCCGGCCGTCAATAAGCGAAATAATTATATTATCGAAATAATCGGAGAAAATAATGCCTAAAATAGTTATAGCCACCAGAAGAAGCCCTCTCGCGTTGATACAGGCCGGCCACGTCAAAGGCCTTCTTTCAAAAGCCCATCCCGAAAACGATTACGAACTTCTGGAAATAGTCACCGAAGGCGATAAGATCCTCGATTCCCCCCTGGCCGATTTCGGCGGCAAAGGCCTTTTCGTAAAAGACATAGAAAAAGCCATAATAGAAAAGCGCGCCGACCTCGCCGTGCATAACGTTAAAGACCTTCCCGCGGCGCTTCCGCGCGAACTTTATATAAGCGCCGTGCTGAAACGCGAAAATCCTTTTGACGCGCTAATTTCCAGAGAGAAAAAAAGGCTCGTAGAGCTCGCGAAAGGTTCGAAGATAGGCACATCCAGTTCCAGGCGCAAGGCGCAGCTTTTAAATATCCGGCCCGATCTGGATATAATACAGCTCAGGGGCAACGTGAATACGCGCCTGGAAAAACTCGCATCCGGAGCGTTCGACGCCATAATCCTCGCTTTCGCGTCGCTCGAAAGAATGCAGAAGACCGAGCTTTGCTCGCAGCTGTTAGACGACCGCCTGATGGTCCCCGCCTGCGGCCAGGGCGCGCTGGCGGTGGAATCCAGAAAGGGCGATAAATTAATCTCCTCTCTGGTGGATTGCTTGAACGACAAAAAAACGTTCCTGGAAATAGAGGCCGAGCGTACCGTTCTGGCCCGTCTTAACGCCGGATGCCACGCGCCGGTCGGCATATACTGCCACACGCTTTCCGACGGCCGCTTTCATCTAAGCGCATCGATCATAACGCCCGACGGAAAGCGGATCATCAATTCGACGCGCGTCGGCATCAAAAACGTCATAGCCGGCTTCGAGCTGGCCAACGATCTTCTCGACCAGGGCGGAAAAGAAATACTCGACTCCTTGAGAAAACTTCCGGCAAAACAATAATATGATAAAAAAAGACATATTGGCGGCAATCAAAAAAACTATCGGCGAGTGCGGCGCGTCATCCGCCGTCGGATCTTTTCTCGATTACGACGGCTGCGGCGAGATATTAAAGTGCGGCGAATTCCAGATTTCGATAAAAGAAAAACAGGTCTTTATCTGCGGGTTCGGAAAATGCGCCGCAGAAATGGCTTCTGGAGCCTTTAAAAAACTCGGCGAAAAAATAAAGGCCGGAATTCTTTTGTCTTACGAAAGTTCCAGTATCGGCGGCAAAATATCTATTTTAAAATCCTCGCATCCTCTGCCCGACGAAAACACTCTCGCCGCTTCGGCCCGGCTGCTCGAATTCGTCAAAGCGGTTCCCGAAAACGGCCTTCTAATTTGCCTAGTCTCCGGAGGCGGCTCTTCTTTTTTTGAAATACCGGCGCCGGGCGTGGAGTTTAACGATTTGCTCGCTTTGAACGAATCGCTGATTAAATCTAAAATGCCCATCGCCGAAATAAATATCGTCAGAAAAGCGCTTTCAGCGGTAAAAGGCGGCCGGCTTCTTAAATATATAAAATCTTCGCTTATAACTCTTGCGGTCAGCGACACCGCCGGATCCGACCCGGCCGACATAGCTTCCGGCCCCACATGGCCGTGCGTTATAGACAAAACCGCGGCGCTCGGCATATTAAAAAAATATAATATAGACGCTCCGGCTGGCGTAGTTTATCATCTGCAAAATTCCCCGGCGGATTGCGTAAAATGCTCTATCAATCTCAATTCTAAAAATATTATTTATAAAGTCGTCGCCGACAGCGCCGCATTCATAAAAAATCTCGCCGGGCGCCTTTCAGAAAAATTCAACGCGCGCGCCTTCGCCGCCGGATTTTTTCTCACCGGCGAAAAAGGCCGCGGCCTTGATTATTTTATGGACTCCATAGAAAAAATAGCCGTGGAATATCACGAAGATTTTATATTCGTGGCCGGCGGAGAGATACCGGTTTCGGCAGGCCAGGCTTGCGGGCGGGGCGGCCGTTGCCAGCACTTCGCGCTCGGCGCGATGAAGCGCTTAAAAGAACGCGGATTGAGCCTAAAAAAAATCACGATCGCGGCGGCCGCGACCGACGGAATCGAAGCTTTTACCGACGCCGCCGGGGCCATATTCGACGAGCGCGATCTTGAAAACGCTGAAACCGAAACCATAACCCGCCATCTTGAATCTGCCTACAGTTACGGCTTTTTCGAAAAAACCGGCGGCCTTATCAAAACCGGCGCCACCGGCTTAAACGTCAACGACGTTTTTATAGCATATTGCCGGTTTTAAAGATTTAATCGCTTTTTCGGGTTATGCAAAAGCCGGTTAAACCTGAAACTCTATAATAATTTACAAATTTTATTAAAATTCTTGATTCCTGACAATTTTAGGGGTATAATCAAGTCATGGATTCGTTCGTCAAAGCTTTTATGCTCGGCCTCAGCCTGAGCCCCGTATGCCTGTTCACGTGCACGCCGCTTGTAGTGCCCTATGTATTGAGCGGCGGAAACGGTTTTTTAGAGTCGCTTAAAGTAAGCGCCAATTTTTTGCTTGGCCGCTTTGCAGGCTATATGGCGGTCGGCACTTTCGCCTGGTATATCAGCAAGGCAATATTTAAAAACGCCGTGACCAAAAACGTCATAAGCGGCATTTCTTTTTTCGTCCTGGCCGCATTTTTATTGCATCACGCCCTTATAAAATCTAAAAATGGCTCCTGCGGCTGCGGAGCCGATGCCGGCGACGCGCCTTCAATTTTGAACGGATACTTTTCTAAAACAGCTCTGGGCCTCGGATTTTTAACCGCCTTCAATATATGCCCGCCCATTCTAATAGCCGTTTTCGAAGCGGCCAACAGGCACGGCCTTATGAGCGCGTTGTTTTTTTACGTGGCCTTTTTCACGGGCTCTTCGATTTATTTCATAATCGTTCCCTTCCTCGGCGCCGCCTGCCGCGGAAAGACCGCGGTGAATATCGGCCGCGTTTGCGCTGTCGTGATCGGCGCGTACTACCTTTACCAGGGCGTTTTCAAGACCGTCGGCGGACTGGCTTTAATGTGGAAATAATAACCGCGGGGTGGTTGAAGTGGGATTCGTTATAGGCATGGCAGGCCATGTCGATCACGGGAAATCGAGCGTTATAAAAGCCCTCACGGGCATAACCACGGCGCGCTACCGCGAGGAGATAGAGCGCGAAATCACTATCGATATAGGGTTCGCCCACATACAGATCGAAGGCGTGGGACCGGTGTCTATAATCGACGTTCCCGGCCACGAAGATTTCGTCCACAATATGCTCGCCGGAATTTTCGGCGCCCGCCTCGCCCTGCTCGTTATCGCCACAAACGAAGGAATCATGCCGCAAACCGTCGAGCATTTCGATATCCTTACCCACTGCGGCGTTTCAAAGATCGTCGTAGTCTTAAATAAAGCCGACCTCGCCGCCGGCTACGATATAGAATACCGCAAGATGGAAATCGAAGACTTTTTAAAAGGCACAAAATTCGAAAATTCGAAAATAATAGAATTCTCGTCGAACACAAAAACCGGAGCCGAAAAATTAATCGCGGCCATCAAAGAGGAAATTACCGCCATCAATCGGCCCGCCGCCGGCAACGCCGACGAAAGCCTCAAAACCGTTCTTTATCCCGTGGACAGGGTTTTTGAAAAACCCGGGTTCGGCCAGATACTTACGGGCACCATTATAGAAGGCCGTTTGAAAATAGACCAAACGGTTTCGATAATGCCGGACGGCGAATGTAAAATACGCGCCATAGAGTCGCATTCCAGAAAACTCTCCGAAATAGGCGGCAACTCCCGCGCCGCGCTTAATATAACCAGGACGCGCGACGCCGAAATAAAACGCGGCTCTTTTCTCGTTTCTCCCGAAATAGCTTCATTATATAAAGTCCTTACCGTAAAGCTTACGGCGGTCAAAAATCTCAGGCACCCCGTTAAAAGCGGGACTCGAATTAAATTTTATTTCTATTCGGCCTGCTACGCCGCCAAACTCAGGCTCCTCGATACCGCCGTTCTCGAAGCCGGAAAAGACTGCTTCGCTCAGATAATTTTGAGCGAGCCCGATTTCGCGCTTATATTCAAGCCTTTCATAATAAGAACTCATACAGACGAAGAAACCATCGGCGGCGGAATAATTTTAAACTGCTCGACGGAGTTCGTCAAAAATAAAAAGGCCGTTCTTAACGGCGTTTCGATTTTCTCCCAAAATAAGGGCGAACCCGCTCCGGCTTTTCCAAAACTTCTTTTCAATGACCATATGAGTCGTCTCGGCTATATGGAAGTAGCGGCCGCCTGCGCCGCTTTTAAAACGCTGAAGGCAAAAATAGCCGATACGGTCACGGCCGAAGCCGGAGACGATAAATACCGCGTAATAAAAGAAAGGTTTCTGACCGGCGAAAAAGCCTTCGGCCAAACTACCGGCAAAATATTAAACGCGCTCGCCGCGCACTTAAATTCAAATTCTTTAGTTTCGGCTGTTTCAAGGGCAGAACTGATCGGATTATGCGTCGCTAATCCGAAAGAAGCCGATACGGCCTTTTATTCATACGCGATAGACGCTCTTATTTCCGACGGCAGGCTTAAAAGCGCCGACGGTTCCATAACCCCCGCGACCCGCGAAAAATCCGACACGGCCGGAGCGCTCGATAAAGACTCCGAAATTATTAAACGCAAAATCCTCAAACTTTTCGATTCCGAACCGCTTACGCCGAAAACCTTAGACGACGCAAAAGCCGGCGTCGCTAAAAACCAGATCGAACTTTTCAATAAAGTGGTCAAATTTTTAGAGAGCGAAAAAATAATACGCAAAATATTCGAAAATTATTATATAACCTCTACGCAGTCCGAAAAATATATCGCGGCTATAAAAGAAATCCTCGCTCAAAAGCCTTCATTCACCGTTATCGATTTCAAGGATAAAACCGCTCTTTCCCGAAAATACGCCGTGGCCATACTCGAATTTTTCGACAGGACCGGCGTTACGGCACGAAAAGACAACGACAGACAGTTGAAATAATCCGGCATGAAACACGGCCATAAAATAATATTTTAAATTTTGAATATACAGGACCAATATAATGAATATTGAATTAAATAATTTAAAAGAATCTACGGCATTTTTAAATACGCTTATAGATAATATCACCTCCGCCATTTTTATCGTTGACAATAACATGGAAGTGCGCAGCTTTAACGATTCGTTCAAGGCCCTTTTTAACGCCAGCGAGGCCGAAACGCTCATTAAAAGATGCGGAAACGCCATCGGCTGCTATTACGCCATCACCGAAAACAAGCAGTGCGGCGACACTTCGTACTGCACCGTATGCTCCCTCAGAAAATCCCTTATTACTGCGCTCACTAAAAAAGTACCGGCCTACCGAGAAAAACTTATAAGAGAGTTTTATATCGACGGCGTTAAAACACTCAAGCATCTTAGATACACGACAAAATATATTGACTGGAACGGCTCCACCATGGTGCTTGTTATAGTTGACGACATAACCGAAATCGAAACGCAAAAAATTAAATTCGAAGAATTGAACGAACAGAAAAACAAGCTGCTCGGAATGGCCGCGCACGATCTTAGAAACCCCATAAGCGTCGTCAATATGTACTCAAGAGCTTCATACTCGAAGATTTAAGCGACACGAAAAGCCAGTACGCGGACTTCGTGATGGAAATCAACAACGCCAGCAAATTCATGCTCACGCTTCTTTCCGACATACTCGACCTTTCAAAAATCGAGGCCGGAAACCTCGATCTCAAAATAAAAGAACACGACTATAAAGCGTTTTTAGAACATAATATAAAATTGAACCTGGTCATCGCCGAAAAGAAAAAAATTTCCGTCGGGCTCGAATACGCCGCGGAACTAAAAGT
Source organism: bacterium ADurb.Bin243 (assembly GCA_002069765.1). Lineage (GTDB taxonomy): Bacteria > Muiribacteriota > UBA9980 > UBA9980 > UBA9980 > UBA9980. The sequence continues at coordinate 39,306 of MWBZ01000010.1, read as the reverse complement.
AATAAAATTTGATAAATACAAGCTGGAGCAGGTTTTAAATAATCTAATAGGAAACGCTATTAAATATTCTTATCCCGAAACCAGGATCACGGTGAAAGTAAGCTCGCCGCATGAAGGAAAAATACTCACCGAAATCATAGACGAGGGCCAGGGAATACCCGCGGAAGAACTCGAAAACATATTCGTGGAATTCAACAAATCGAGCGTGCAGTCTACTGGCGGCGAAAAAAGCACTGGACTCGGCCTCGCCATTTCAAAAAGAATCATCGAAGGTCATAACGGAAAAATATCGGTGACAAGCGAAGTGAAAAAAGGATCTAATTTTTATTTCGAACTGCCTTTATAAATAAGCGCGGACGCGTACGCCGCCATGCCTTCGGCGCGCCCGAGATGCCCCATCTTTTCGTTCGTGGTGGCTTTGACCCCGACGGCGGATTCGTCGATTTGAAGCGCGCGGGAAATATTTTCCTTCATCGCCGAAACGTGAGGAGAAATTTTCGGCTTTTCAGAAATCAATACCATATCCACGTTGATTATAATATAATTTTTATCGGCAAGAAGCCCTTTCACTTTTTCGAGAAGCTTCATGCTGGATATATTTTTAAAGTTGTTATCCGTGTTCGGGAAATAATATCCGATATCGAAAAGGCCCGCCGCGCCCAGTAACGCGTCCATCAGCGCGTGTATCATAACGTCGGCGTCGGAATGGCCTTCCAGGCCGAAATCGGACGGCACCCTCACGCCGCAAAGCACCAGCGGACGCCCGGCTTTTATTTTATGCGTATCGTAACCTATCCCGGTCCTTAAATTCAAAATATTCATCTTGCCTCAAAATCTTTATATATTTAATTACTTAATACCGATTCATTAAATATGCTCAGACGCCCTTTCTTCCGGAAGTTTTCGGGGAAAAAGCCCTCGCACGCGCATCCGCCGCAAGAATATCTTCGAGCGAAGGAGCCGCCACGAATTCCTTTAAATGATTATCCATGGCCTTTTTTATAAATTTCGGTATGTCCGTGAATTTTATGCGGCCCGCTAAAAAATCCCGCACTGCCGATTCGTTTGCCGCGTTTAAAACCGCCGGCATCGTCCCGCCCCTGCGCGCCGCATCGTACGCTAACGCCAGGCATGGAAATTTTTTAACGTCCGGCTCTTCGAAACTCAAACGGCCGGCCTTCACAAAATCGAAAGGCTTTATATAATCCACAGCAAGCCGTTCAGGATAAGAAAGCGCGTAGCTTATCGGAATGCGCATATCGGGATAACCCATCTGTGCTAATATCGAGCCGTCGTTCATTTCTATCATCGAGTGTATTATAGACTGCGGATGCACCACCACGCTTATTTTATCGAGCTCGAGACCGAAAAGCTTCATGGCCTCTATTACCTCGAGCCCTTTATTCATAAGCGTCGCCGAATCCACCGTTATTTTCGCGCCCATGCTCCAGTTCGGATGCTTGAGCGCCTGTTCCGGCGTCACTTTTTCAAGCGCGGCCGCGCTGAAACCCCTGAAAGGGCCGCCTGAGGCCGTTATTATTACGCGCTTCACCTCCGCGCGCTTCACGCCTTCGAGCAGTTGAAAAATCGCGCTGTGCTCCGAATCTATCGGAATTATACGGACCTTCTTGCGCGCGGCTTCGCCCATGACTATATCGCCCGCGCACACTAAAGTTTCTTTGTTCGCCAGGCATACTTTCTTTTTCTTCTCGATCGCCGCGAGAGTCGGCAGCAAGCCGATTCCGCCCACCACCGAAACCACCACGGCGTCCGCGCCCTTATCCGACGCCGCCGCGATATTGCCTTCTTCGCCCTCATAAACCCGGACGCTCGATTTCGTTTTTTTTAATTTATGCTCCAGCTCGTCCTTCGCCCCGGGCGAATATACCGATACAAACCGCGGGTTGAACCTTTTGATCTGCTTTAACAGAAGATCGGTGTTGGAATTGCAGCTTAATCCTAAAACATTATATTCGCCCGGATTATTAGATATCACCTCGAGCGTGGAAACGCCGATAGAGCCGGTAGAACCTATTATGACAATATTTTTTCCCACGGGACCGCCCTTCGCGTTTTAGTGAGTATGACTTTATAAGTTTTCGAATATTTTCTGTGCATCTCCGATTGTATCTTTTCGAAATGCGCGTTCAACGCTTCAGGAGTTTCGCGCGGATCAAAAAGCACGTACATCGAAGACCCCGAACCGGTCATCATTACGTTTTTATAGCCCATTAAATATAACGCTTCCTTCAAGTCGCGGATCTGGTGTTTTCTTGCGAAAACAGGCTCTTCGAGCTTGTTATATAGATTGGGGCCTATTTCGGCGAAACCCCCATCGCCCATCAGCGAGGCTATCTTTTCGGCGCGCGCCACCGCTACGGCCCTTATCCTTGCTTCTTCCTCGCCTTTGACCGACGAAAGGTCGTATTTCACGAAATTCTTTACGTTGTTATACGCGTCGCGAGACGAAACTTCAAAATTAGGATAGACTAACACCAGCGGCCACGGATTGAAATCGTAAAAAGCGGTGAATTTTTCGCCTATGCCTTCGGCCAGTATGGCGCCGCCTTTTAACCCGAACGCCACGTCGGCGCCCACGCGCCCCGCTATCGCCATCAAAAGCTCCTGGGAATAATTGAAGTCAAACAGATAATTCAGCGCCTTGAGCGTCGCCGCCGCGTTAGATGACCCGCCGCCCAGCCCGGCCCCGGTCGGAACTTTTTTATCGAATAATACGTAAATATAAGCCGTTTCAGCCAGCTTTTTGAACGGCACGTGGGAAAATAGCTTTTTGACCGCTATCGCCACCGTATTCAGGCTGTCGCACGGAACGCTAAAACATTTTTCGGTGTCGTCTTCGGAAACTATTATCAGCTTTATATTTTCAGAAGCTAAAAATATCGAGCCGCTGGCCGTTTTTTTATAAGGCAGCTTGAATATCTTTGCCACATAATCAGCAGTATGCTCGATTTTGGAAACGTAAAAATGGACGTAATCGCAAAGATCTATAGATGAAAACAAAGTAATTATCTCGTGATATCCCTGCGGGTCCGGCATTTTTTTTATTACGTCGAGAAAAAGGTTTATCTTAGCGTATGAATTTACCTTAAGAGGCTTATTGTAAATTATATTCGCTTCCATCGTTATAAAAACACCACTTTTCTATTTAATGACTGCTTTGAGGTACTCTAGGTCTTCTACGGTAGTAATTTTAAGATTATCAGACGGACTTTTAAATATTTTCACTTCATAACCGAAATGAACGGCCAGAGAAGATTCGTCGGTAAAAGCCGCGGGCGCGGAACCGGCCGTTTTTAAATGCCTGTCGAAACATTCCAGCAATATTTTTAAGTTAAAGATCTGCGGCGTGACCACTTTATATATTTTATCGCGGTCCTCATAGCCTTTGATAAAGCCCGCGGCATCCACCCTGCACAGCGTGTCGTACGAAGGCGACGCCATTACCAGCCCCGCATAGCGGCCGCCGCCCGCAAAAGCTTCGAAGTAAGCTTCCGCCGCCGCCTTAAACGCCGCTTCGGAAAAATTCGGGCGCGCCCCGTCGTGTATTACCACCGCCGCGTTAACCGGATTTCGGACTAAAGACGATATTTTTAAAAGGCCGTTCAGCACCGACTCGGAACGAACCATGCCGCCCGGGGTTTTATGCACCGGCATATTTAACGGCTTCGCGCCGCGCGCCCTTACTAAATATTCAGGCGCGCTTTTCATCATGGAATCGAACGCCGCTTCGTCGCGCTGCGCTATTACCGCTACCGCCGCGTCTATAAAAGACATGCGGTCGAATTTGTCGAGCGAGTGAAAAAGAACCGGCGCGCCGTTCAGATCGGCATAAACCTTATTCGCGCCGCCCGCGGCCGCCCCCATTCTCGAAGAACTTCCGGCCGCCGCGATCAGAAGATATATTTCATGTTCACAACCGCGGTAACAAAACATAACGCCATCCTCCGGACGGCCCCGAAAAATCCGGCCGCTTACTCCGCCTTATACACGTACTCGTCATTTTCTTTTACTATTTCTTTCATTTCAATGAGAGCGTCAAGCATTTTAGTGAGCTGCTCGACTTTATTATTGACGCCGAATATATATTCGCTTACCAGCGGCAGGTCCTGGGTTCCCACGTTCGTTATTTTAACTATCCTTTTTAAATATAATATGTCGAGCTTTTCCCTGATATCGGCTATCGGACAGTTAATGCGCATGGGCTGAGAATACGTGATATACGACGACGAATCCATGCCTTCGAAAACTCCGGTGAATTTCAGGGCGGTGAATATATTTGAAATAGCGCTCTTGCTGAACGTATTCTTGTTGCGGTGATAGACCTCGCGCGCCAGAAAATTAAGCGTTCTCTTATTGTTATCGCCGAAGCTGGAATATACATCCATAAAACTCTTAACCACGGCCTGCTTCATGGACGGGTTGATGTAAATGCCCATCCTTTTCAGGCCGCGCTCTATCTGATAACGCTTGGAGTACGAAAACATATTTCCCGAAAGGACGAATTTACGCGATTCACAGGCCAGATCTATAGCGTGCCTGAAATCCTTGATGTCGTACTTTTCAAATTTAATCGAAGGATAGCTTTTGTCGAAAAGCCTTTTGACCCTGTCGAGCCTGGCCGCTTTATCCGCCAGTTCATGCTTTTCGAACAGCTGAATGAAAAAGTTTATAAAATTCGCTTGCTTGAAATTTATGCCTAAATTTAAAGAATCGGTCCTGGCGTCATTTTTAAGAATATCGTTATCGCCGTCGGCGGCCTTGTGCTCTTCGCCCGCGCTGAATTCGGCCCCCGCCGGACGAACGCCTATTTCAGTCTGGTTCCAGGTGGTTTCTATCGCGCGGATAAGCGCGTCGGCATTTTTGAAATCGCTTTTTTCCAATTTGAAAGAAGGGTCGAAATGCTTTATGGTAGCCATCATGTTGTCCATGGTGGGCTTGATCCCGCGGTTTTTAATCACGCCGTAAGCTTTTCTGGCCAGCAGCATATAATAATCGCGATGATCGAGCGGAGGCGGTTCCTCGCTCTTAACCAGATTTTCATAAAAGGTGAACCGGTCGCATACTTTGGCCAGAAGAAGAGACGTGTTGTTTTTAGACGCTATTATAACGACGAACTTGCCGTACTCTTTCAGCTTTAACACCAGCGGTATAAAGTCGGCGTCGCCGGTCACGAAAACGAATATGTTTATGTTCGGCCTGGTGAAAACCACTTCCATGGCGTCGACCGTTATCGTTATGTCGTTGCCCTGCTTGTCGCTTAAATTGAACCTTGGCCGGTCTATAAGCTCTACCGAATATGAAGCCATCTCCGGCCTGTAAAGCGCGTCGCGCACCCAGTCGCCGTAAGCCCTCTTTTTGACGACCCAGCCGAAATTATCCGAATAATCGAATATTATCCGCGGATCGACCTTCTGATTGTCGTAATCGAAAAAAACCGCTACCTGTGAATTTCTTTCCTCCATAACCATTAAAAGAAAAGGGTAGTGCCGAAATTAATTAACTTCGATTTATCGCGCCTGCCGACGGGAAACGCATCGCCGGGTGAAAACACGCCGTAGTTCACATATATAAGAGTGTCTGAATATGCGCGCCAGGTCATATATAAATCGTAGCCGGTGCCCACTTTTTTATTTGCGACCGTCGCCAGCGAATCGGAAATCGCGCCGTTAACGTCGGATTTATTGTATATCATATATTTCGCGCCGAGCTGCATCTCTTTGAACGCTTCCGATTTATAGAACGGTTTTATAAATCCCCCGAATTTGAATACGTTTATATTCGAAAAACGCGGGTGCAGCGCCAGGCCCAGATCGTAAACGCCGTAAGGCATGAAATTCTTGTCGTCGGTGCCCGCGCGATTTCCGCCGATTACGTCCGTTACCGATGCCCTGTCCGGATCGCCCGACGCGTGAGCGTATTCGAGCGTGAGGAAGGGTTTGTATTTGTTTTTCTGGAAGTAATAATCGGTGCCCAGATAATACGCATTGGCTTTTATCGAATCCGTACCAGTGAGCGCGTTCGAAGCCGCAGTCTTTCCATTCTGCATTACGTATTCAAAATAATATGGCCAGTTCGGCTTGAAACTGCCTTCAATGCCGGCGCCTGCATAGTTGGCGTCGTAATCGAAATCTTTTGTGGATGCAGGAATTTTAACCTTGCCGTCGCGTTCTGCCAGGACATAACCGTAAACTTTTTTGTTTTTTAAGCCTAAATAATCGGCCTGGAACCCATAAAAATCACGGTAGCTGCGGTTCAAATAGCCGGCGTTGCTCTGGTCGGCGTTGGTTTCGCGCGGCTGCGTGCGCGCCGCGAAGCCGTTGAGAACCCACCTGGGGTAAAGTTTTTCAACGTGTATTCCGTCGTGGATATTTGCGTACGTAAAGCCGCGGCCCACCCTGAGGAACTGGCGGCCTATTTTAACACTTAAATCAGGCTTGCGGTTGAACGTGTAATAAAGCATGTCGAACTTAAGGCCTATGTTTTTTGAATTAGGAGGCGCTAACGAATTGTCGCCTTTTAAATTAAGACGGCCGTAACGGGCCCTTACATAATAACTGTCGTTATTGTCGAGACGCTTAGACAGCCAGAAACGAAGGTCCGGAGCGTCCGCGCCCGTCGGCGAATCCGCGATGGCTGAACTTTTATCTTCGTTTATGAACTTATAATAGTTGTACGCGAACACGAAGCCCCAGCGGCTCGAAAGATCGCGCGGAACCAGATAACTCATGTCGTTAGAGGCGAACATAAGATTTGAAATGGTTGAAGAAACCGGAATTGAATTCTCGCCGGAACGTAAATCCCCGCCGGACGAAGTTTCGGTTGAAGGTGCATTCGCTTTAGCTGACGATTCCGACTTTTTGGCTTCAGAAGCCGCTTTTTTATCGGCCGCCGCGGCCGGAGCCAGCGTTAAGCAGAACGCCGTTATAACCATGACCGTTACAGTTAAAATCTTTTTCATTTGCTTTTATATCCCGCCTTCCAATATAAAATAATTAATATCGTTTTAAATTTTATACGGCCGGACGCCGCGTTAACCGATTATTTTAACGGCTCTATCTGAACCGCCGGCTTGTTTTCTTCCGTTGCGCTTTCTTCCGCCGCATCTTTACGGCCGGCTTCGTTATATTCTTTGGCGCGCTGTAAAAGCGAAACGAGGTCCGGACCGCTCATAACGTCTTTAGCGGAAGATTCCGGCATGACTTTATAATATGCCATGTCCTGCAGGCAGTTTCTCTGCGAACGGCCCGTCAGCTTTATAATAGCCCCGCCCTTCATGTTCAGGGCGCGGTGGAAAAGAAGCGCCGCAAAACCTCTGGTTAGAGGTTTTTTATCGTTGATCATAGTGCGCTCGCCTATGACTTTGATATCGCGTAAAACCCTTATTTTTTGCTCTACCGAAAGCTTGTCGATGCTTTTATTTTTGAAAATCATCAATACGTCTATCAAATCCGAAACGGTAGCCTGCTTTTTTTCCATCAGCGTAAATACCGAAGACGAACCCGTAACTTTGGCTTCGGCCGCGAAAGCCGCGGACGCGAAAATAAACGATAGCGCCATAACCACTAATATGCTTTTAAAAACTAACTTATTCAACTTTATCACCTCGTTAAAATATTTGCCGATTATTTCCATCTGACCGTCAGCCTGCCGAACTCGTGCTTGGTCTCTTCGAGAACTTCTTTGACGACTTCTTTGCTGGTCTCAACTTCGCTGCGCGCGTCGGAAAACGTTTCTACGAATTTCTTCTCGTCCTCGGTAAGCGACTGGTTGGTTACCGTTACTTTCGATTCTTCAGCTACCAGCTTCGTATTGGATTCAGGAATTGACGTTTCGTTTTTAACCATCGTCGATTCGTCTTTTGAAACCGTTACTTTCTGCCCCAGATTATTGGAAACCTCTACCACGCCCGTAATCGTATGGACCTGGGTTCCAAACCCCGGATGCACGGTTATCTCTTTTTCGGTGCCCCTTACCGATATCGTGGAAACCGGCGTCTTAACCTGAAAATTAGTGTTCTTGTCAACGTCTTTATGAACCGTGGCGCGGACCTTTCCGTTGTAAAGCGTCACTTCGGTATCCACTTTCTTTAATTCGCTGGTGAATTTATTTACCTGTATTTTTGAAAGCTCTTTTATTTTCATCTTCGATTTATCCATGAACTCGAGTTCGCAATTAGACTCGAACGCCGTCATTATATATGCGCCCTGGCTGAGCTGCTGGTTGACGCTCGCAGGTTTCCACTCGGCGCTGTCGCCGGTTTTAACCGTAACGTCGCCTTCGAGCGCCACAATTTTAGCCGAAACATCCTGGGCATAAGCCGGTTGATCGCCGGAAACAAAAACGGCCGCCGCAAAAGCAGTGCAAATTATTGCCAGCGCTTTTGTGTAGCCGGTAAACTTAATTCTCATCACAACCTCCGTAGAACTTTATAAGTTAAATTTTATTAACCCGATAAACCGCATGACGGTATATTATATATATTATCTTACAAACCACTCAAAAAATCAACATAATTTTTATTTTTTATTTATTACCGCTTACCGCCGCAAAAGCATCTAAATACCCATAAAAATGCCGCATGCTTTTTCGCCAGCCGCTTTACGCTTCGCCAATCTCCGCCAGATAATCAGCCAGCGCTTCCTGCCACGGACGTAATCCCTTGAAACCCGAATAATAAAGCGCCGTCTTCAATAGCCTTGAATTTTTAGGCCGCGCGGCCGGCCTTTTAAACGCCTCCGAATCGACAGCGTTTACCTTTACCCCGTCCATCGCGGATAATTTTAAAATTACCCGCGCAAATTCATTCCAGCTGCAATAACCCTCATTCGTCGCATGGTAAATTCCATACTTATCCGTTTGAACCAACTCTATCAAAAATTTAGCGAGGTCACCGGTATATGTCGGCGAGCCGACCTGGTCGTCAACTACAAACAATTCGCCCTCGCTGCGCGATTTTTTCAATATCGCACGCACAAAATTATTGCCGTTTGCGCCGAAAAGCCACGAGGTCCTCACTATAAAACTGCGCGGACAAATCTGAACGGCATACCTTTCAGCATAATACTTGCTCATGCCGTAAACATTTATCGGCGACGGCTGGTCGTACTCGGCATATGGCGACCCCTTCTCACCGTCAAATACATAATCGGTGGATAGCAAAGCCAGCTTTATAGACCCTTCCGCGCATATAACCGCCAGATCCCGAACAGCCATGGCGTTTATTTTAAACGCCTCCTCCTGCCTGGCCTCCGCGGCGTCCACATTCGTAAAGGCCGCGCAATGCACAATCGCATCCGGCTTAAATCGCGCTATATACGCGGCCGCCGCCTTCGTGTCGAGCAGGTCAAAATCTGCCATATCGACGCCTTGCGCCTCAACCCCGGCCAGACCGCTCGCCGCCTTAAGCACATCAGTGCCCAACATTCCGCACGCACCGGTAACTAAAATTTTAAAAGGTCTGTTATCCATAAAATTCCTTTATCTAAAATAAAATATTAAAAACTGCATACGGTATGCCTGCAAAAACTATTTATATAATTATAGCAAATTTAAGCGATTTTTTGCATTATGACAAAAAACATCTTTTTTTATACAAAATTTAATATTTTTTTGTTTTTGTTTTTTTGATAAGGGAAGGCCAGGGGCCAAAGGCCCCTGCCTTCCCTTAAAATCCCTTCCAACCCCTGAATCGCCTGATGCTTTATTAATGTGAAGTGCCGGCTTTTCTGACTGCGTTTTAATGTTTTAATGCTTAAATTCAGTTATGCAGTTATGCTCTTTTCATAAATTGCTTCAAATTTCTTTTTTACATTGTTTTCGTCTTTATTTTTCTTGAGATTTTTTCAAGTTTTTTTTCGAGTTCGCAGACGCGCGCACGCGCGCGTCTGCGCAGCAATAATGGCTTATTGGTAAATCGGCATTATGTTTTATTTTAGGCACTATGGTAAGAAAACTTTTTTAGCTCGCTGCTTTTTATTCATATCAATTAACCAAATAAAGTTATGTTTTATGTCACTACTTTTTTATGATAATACACGAAAAAACATGCGTATATACTACCATTATGTGACATATAACGAAAATAAGTTCGTTTATGCTCCTTCAATAATGAAACAAAAACGAATATATTGACGCGATTTAGGGCGTTGTCTGCCATTCGGGCCGCGCGTCGCAAATCAACATCCTTGCTTTTATTCTAAATTCTACATTTCATAACACTTTTCCCTATCAAATTCTCCGGCTCTTTTTTAACCGTTTACTTCAGTTAAATTCCTTCTTCCATATATTCCATAGCCATTAACTAATGGCCTTCAAAATATTAAGCAGAACGAATCTTTAAGCCCAAAGCAATAAAAACGCCAAAAATCAATTTAACCTCAAGACAAAATAACATATACATTGTATTGACATTGACATTTTTGTGTGTTATAATAAAATCATGGATTTAAATGTATTAAACTTTGAATGGGATCAAGGCAATATTGATAAAAACATTGTCAAGCACGATCTTTATCCGCTTGAAATCGAAGAAGCATTCTTTAATAAACCGCAGAAAACATTGAAAGGACGCGACGATAGATATTACCTCTTTGGAAAAACCGACGCCGGAAGATATTTATTTATCGTGTTTATAATTAAAGAGAAAACGATTAGAGTAATTTCAGCCCGTAACATGACTAAAGAAGAAAAAAGGCAATATCTTAAAAAATAACTAAACTAACGCAAACAAGCAATATTAACAACGAAAATTATTAATTCAGGTGATAAAAATGAAAAGCAAAAAAAAATTACCAAACTTTAAAAATATGACCGAGCATGAAGAACAAGAATTTTGGGATAAAAATTCTATAATTGATTACGCCGATGAAGTAAAAGAAATTGATTTAAATTACATAGATCAAAGGCCTCTAAAAAAAACTACTATTAATTTAAGAATTGACGAAAGTTTAAAAAATCAAATCAAAAAAATCGCATTAAAAAAAGGCTTGCCATATCAAACTTTGATTTATATGTGGCTTAAAGAACACATCGACAATGAAGGAAAAGCCGCTTAATAAACTCTTTCACACAGTTTAAGCGACAACTAGTAGATCCCGTGATCTCGACTCGGTTACACTCAGGATCAAGAACGCAGCTTTCATAATATCCGTCACCGGTCATTCGTGGCTCCGAAACGACACGAAAACCTGCCGAACGCAGCCTTTCTGTCAAAGCGTCCACGCAACCGCGACTTCCAGCCGAAATTGCAATATGTGCAAGACCCGAACGAAGACCACGGTCAATATCGACACATTTTGCAATTCCGGGTTTTTGCATTAGTTCGAGACGCATCTCACCATCGAAAACCAGAAAATATGATTCAAAGCCTGTTTTCGGATTCAAATATTTTTCGCCGGCCGAACAATCAAAATATTCGATATAAAAATCTTTCAATTTTTCAATATTTTCGGACCATATGGCGATATGAACGATCTGCATTTCAACGCTCCATTTTTTTATAAATCTTTAAAAAGGTTTACAACGTTATGAAAAAAAGATTATTTACTTACCCTAATCGAGAAATAACCTTAACCATTATTTTATTCATATCGATTATAAAATATGTCTGATTAAAAAAGAAGAATTATTTCAAGCATTTTCTTTCAGGGCCATCCATGGCCGGCTACAAAGATCCAATAGTTTTAATCGCTGAATAACTGCAGGTAATCATTATAAACATAAATTTTATTCCTTTTTCTTTCCACGAACAATTTTAAAATACCAAGATCAATAAATTTATCAATCATCTTTTTGGCGTTTGGATAAGTTAAATCAAGCATATTACATACATCACCCACCGCAACAGTTGGTTTGTTAAACAAATTATTATAGAGTTTTATTGCATTTTCGCTAATTCTTAAAAGCGATTGAACTTTTACCGTGTGAGTTTCTCTAAGTTCTTTTATTTTTCTTGCTTTATTAACCGCTTCTTTAGACATCTCAATTATTCCCTCTAAAAAGAATTTGATCCATCTTTCAAAATCACCGCTTACAGTTATGTTATTCAAATATTCATAATACTGTTTTCTATGCTTTTTAAAAAACTTCGAAATATACATCGTCGGCTTACTTAAAATTCCTTTATGCGCCAGATAAAAATTTATTAATAGTCTTCCAATTCTTCCGTTCCCATCTAAAAATGGATGAATTATTTCAAACTGTGAATGAATCAAAGCCGTTTTTATCAATGGATGCGTTTTATCATCAGCATGTAAAAACTTTTCAAAATTATCCAATAATCCATTCAAATATTGCGGCGCCGGCGGAATATAACTGGCCGTGTTTATCGAATGACCGCCGATCCAATTCTGAGATTTTCTAAATTCGCCAGGACATTTATGCTGCCCTCTGACATCTTTCAATAAAATCGAATGTATTTCCCTGATCAACCTTAAAGATAACGGCAATTTTTCAAGCCTTTTAAGTCCATATTCAAGAGCATTTATATAATTTTCAATCTCTTTAACATCATCCGGAAGTTCATCATTAATTCCAGCTTCCTTCTTAATTAAATCCGAAAATGTCGCTTGCGTGCCTTCAATTTGAGATGACAGCGTTGCTTCTTGACGCGCATACATATAAACAAAAAAATTGGGTGCAATCAATATGTCGGTAATTTCATCCAATCTACCTATAAATCTATTAGCTTCTGATACCAAATATATCAATTCATCATCATAATTCAAAGGTGGACTGGGAGGCAAAAAATTTGGAACGAATGATTTATAAGCACTATCACTTATGCCTTCCATTATAAACTTTCCCGCTCTATTATTCTTCATACCCCATCCTTATTAACGTTTTAGCATTTATCCATTAATATTATTTTTATATTAACGTAAACAACCGCTATGCATTAACACGTTTCGCTTATTAACATTTAAACGCATTATACATTAACAAGAGTAAAATGTCAACTACATAAAATTCATTTTCTTGATATTTCAACGCCCTCATCGCATGCCCTTCCATTGGCACGCGATGGGACCGGCAGAGAAAGCGCTACATTACCGTGATAGAAAAAGTTCAACCTAATTCAATCGCCTCTAATACGGACCGATGCGACGCCGGCAGATAATAAGCGTGTGGCTGCCGCGTCGCCCGCGCAAGTCATCCTGACCGGCGCGGCTTAATTAAAAATTTTCCATAAGAATTAGAATTTTGCTTACTCCATTATTCTCACTCAAAATAGAATAACAAAAAAAACGTTTCCCTGTCGGCACGCCGATAAAATTTAAAATATAAATCTTTATCATCCATATGTAAATAATAAAATCAGATGGCACCTTACGCCCTTCGTCATCCGTGGCTATAGCGCCCCTGACATGCAATTAACAAATCAATAAGCTTAAATAACATTCATCCCGAAAATATTTTTTCAAACATCATTTCCGCCAGATGGTCTCTTGCGGCAAATCGCCCGGCTCCGCTCCAGTTTCGGCAACAATTTCATTAAAATCGTTACCAGAAATTACTTGCAAAATTTGAGCAAAAATGCTAATATCAAGTATTACAGAAGATGATTTACCTCTTATTTTTGTATAGCATTTATCGTATAGTAAGAGGGTTTTTATAAAAATTTGTTTCACTTCAAATTATATTTTGGGCACGTTTGAATAATTCTATGTAAAAAGGATGATTCGTTTTGAAAAAAGTTTATTCGATTCTATTAATAATCATTTTATTGCTTAATTTTAATATTTGCAGGGCAAATTCTGAAACGATAAATTTAAACTACATGAAAACAGGCATTGACGAGAATAACATTAAAATCAAATCTCTTGATTATAAATTAACTGGCGAAACTTATGAAATCAATTTGATATGCGAAGTTCCCGAAGACATGGGATATTCATTTTTTAATCCGCCGTTTGCCGACGTGATTAAAATTTTTGATTTAAACGGCTTAAAAAAAGGCGTTAATACTATTAATCTCAAATTTTCAAAGAAGGCCTGCGAAAGCCTTTCCGACAAGCATCTTATATTTGATTTTATATGGAACTCCGGAGGAAAGGAAGCCTTTTTCTCAACCATTATCGCCGATAATAATGAGCTGGCGGATCTGCGAGGCATGGATATATCGAAAAGAAATGTCGCGGACAGGTTTGACGATCTTATTCATTCCGACTTTGACACGGAAACTAAATGGCCTTCTAAATTACCCCAAAAGTTTAATCCGGCCAGGATAATGGAACTTGGAAAAATACCGGGATTAAATATCAGACAGCTTCACGAAAAGGGGATAACCGGAAAAGGCATTTCGATAGCCGTCATCGATCAGAAACTTCTGAGAGAGCATGACGAATATGCCAATAGGATAAAACATTATGAAGAAATAAAATGCCCCCCGGGCGAGCCTCAAATGCACTCCGCCGCGGTGTTATCACTTGCGGCCGGCAAAACCGTCGGAACCGCCCCCCAGGCAGATATATATTATATAGCTACGACATTCGTGGCCAGCGACGGAGATAAAAAATTTGATATGAATTTTACGCCCCTGGCGGACGCCATTAATAAAATTCTCGACATAAACCTGAAACTATCGAAACTTGAGAAGATACGCGCAATATCGATTTCGGTTGGCTGGATGAAAAACTCGAAAGGCTATCAAGAGGTCACAAAAGCCGTCGAGCGCGCAAAAAAAGATGGAGTTTTTATAATTTCAACGTGTCTTGATGAAATTTACGGTTTCGAAATACACGGACTCGGACGGACGCCTCTTTCCGATCCCGACGACGTGAATTCCTATATGCCCGCAATATTCTGGAGCTCCGATTTTTACAAATATCCCGAACGCTTTTCCAGGCCCATGCTGCTTGTGCCGATGGACGCTCGAACCTACGCTGGTTGTCAGCATAAAAGCCAGTATTCATTTAACAACGAAGGCGGCCTCAGCTGGGCCATACCATATGTCGCGGGCGTCTATGTTCTAATGTGCCAGGTAAAACCTGATTTGACGCCTGAAATTTTCTGGAAGGCAGCGCTTGAAACCGGAAGCGAAATCAACTTGAAAAAAGATGGCAAAGATATAAAATTCGGCAGAATATTAAACCCTGTTAAACTGAAGGACGCGCTAGCCAATCTTAAATAACGGTTTTTTATTTATAAATAAAACAAAAGCTTTAAGCTCGCTAACTTCGGGTATCGCGCCCTTTATGAGAAACGGCGCCTGTCGCCGGAACTTCTACATTTTCTTTCCGATGTAAAATACATAACCGTAATATTGTTTATACTTGTTATAAAGTTCGGCTCCGTACTTTTCGTATTTTATGAATTCTTCGGCTGATTTATTGCCCCTGTATTTATCCAGAAATATTTTTTGCGCCGCTATTGCCGGAGTGTAAAAATTGTCGGTCCAGCAAAATTCGGGCAGTATGAATGACGCCATAACCAGATAGCCGGCTTTTTGCATTTGAGCAATTTTATTTGAAATCGTGTCTATTTGAGGATATGCGTTATTCCAGAAATCAAATATTTCTTTAGGCCGTTCGTCCGTGAGCCATGTCGCTTCGCTAACTGCCACATAGCCGCCTTTTTTCAAAAACGGGTTCCAGTAATTCAAGCCTTTTTCGAAACCGATGTTATATATCGAGCCTTCGCTCCAGATAAGGTCCAATTCATTTAATTGAAACTCGAGTTTATCCATCGAGCCGATAACGCCTTTTACTCTGCTTTGAAGATTCAATTTTCGCACGTTGTCGTTGAGCTTGCCGATAAAGCCGGGAAATAAATCCATGGCAATGATATCGCCCGGAGCGTTTTGAGCCAAAATAACCGTTTGACCTCCGGTGCCGCAGCCAAGATCGACTATTTTTGATTTTTCATGCAGATTATCGATAAAACTCAATGCTTTCAAAGTCGATTCGGGGCTTCCTGGCCCCTGACGGTCCATGCTGGAAAAGTATTCGCAAATTAACGCAATGTCAAAATCATGAATATTATGCTCTTTATCGCTCATTTTATCTTCCTCCCGAAACTTTATGACGCCGTGGTTGAATATTAAGCAACAATATTATAAACATTGTATCAAATATACAGCTAAAGTCAACAAAATTTAAATTTATTTACGCCTCCGTCGTAATGTACTCTGGGCAAGTAAATACGGTAATCGATGAAAAAATTGCCGGTATGCCGAAAAACCAAAATTACCATAAAATAATCATTATGTCTTGGAACCCTCGGGCGCGGTAACTAAATATAACAAAAACAAATTTTCAGGGGTGATTGCAAAAAATAAACCGATAACCTCGAAACAAAACAAAATATATCTTGATTTTTTCATAAAAATTGGTTTATGATTTACCTAAACAAAATATTTCCCATTACAAAGCGCCAGGCAAATTCTGGTTTTGAAAGGATTTTAAGAGAATATATGACCCGCGGCAATCGCCTGCCCTTATACAAAAAAATATTGTAATTTTAACGATCTTATGATAGAATAATTAAAGCTAAATAAAATTAAAGGAGAGCAAAATCCGCATGCAGAAAAAACTTATCTTAACCGCCGTTTTAATAATGTTCTTGATTTCCATCAACGCCGCTTTTTCAAAAGACGCCGCTAATTTAACCGGCGAAGCTTTCAAAGAAGTAGACGCAACCGCATGGCTTAATTCGGAACCTTTAAAAGTAGCCGACCAGAAAGGCAAAACCGTGCTTCTCGAATTCTGGGCAACATGGTGCCCGCCCTGCAAAAAATCCATACCTCATTTAATCGAGCTTTATAACAAATACAAAGATAAAAACGTAGTTTTCATGGCGTTCACCGACGAAGCCAAAGAAACCGCAGAACCGTTCGTAAAAGAAATGAAAATGCCTTATCCCGTGGGCGTGGGCTCAAAATCGGCTAACGACTACGGCGTGTCCGGCATCCCTCACGCGGTCATCATAGGACCCGACCAGAAAATCGCATGGGCCGGCCATCCCATGGATCCCGAATTCGAAAAAAAACTCGAAAAAGCGGCTTCGGCTTCCGCCGGCGCGGCTAAAACCGAAACGGCAGCCGCCCCCGCTACCACCGGCGAAGTTAAAGTAGAAGCGGCGCCCGCCACGGGCGAAGTAAAAGCCGCTCCCGCAGCCGGAGACGCAGGAGCAAAACCGGCCGATGATTGCGGCACCGGAAAATGAGGCGGCGGCCACTAAAACCGGCAGTTTGCCGGTCCAACCGATAGGAAATTGATTTTTGCAGAAGGGCTCCGGCTGAAAAAAGCTCGAGCCCTTTCGCTTAAAAGCGGAGGCATAATGAAAAAATATTACGTGTGCTGCGATATGGAAGGAATAACCGGAATATCCAATTTCAAAGAAATGGAAACCCAGAACGCTTACGTTTCAAAAATGATGACCGCCGAAATCAGCGCACTGTGCGAATCCATAAACAGGAATTCCACGGGCGAGCGGAGCGACTCTATAGACATACTGGTAGCCGATTCCCACGCGACAGGAACCAATATAAACCATTCCGATTTAAGCGAAAACGCGCGTCTGATAAGAGGATTTCCGCGCGCGCAATACATGGCGCCCGGAATCGATTCGTCTTTCGACGCCATGTTCATCGCCGGCCATCACGCCAGGGCGGGCACATTAAAAGCCGGCATGGACCATACTTTTTCCGGATCCGCCATATACTCCGTGGAAGTCAACGGAAGCGAAATCGGCGAATTCGAACTGAACGCCGGGCTCGCTGGCCATTATAAAGTGCCGGTAGCCTACGTTTCGGGCGACGATAAATTCATCGAGCAGATAAGCGTCTATAAAGAAAAACTCGGATTCGAAACTCTTACCACCAAAGAAGCCGTCGCCAGATACTCGGCCGTACTCGAACACCCTAAAAGAGTGTATTCTAAAATAGATAAAGCCGTCGAAAAAACTCTGCGCGAAAAAAAATGGGCGGGAAAATACCTTACGTTCGAATACCCGCTTAAAGTTAAGATAACGCTTTTAAATACCGTAAAAGCCGATATGGCCGCGCTTATTCCGGTCATAAAAAGGCTCGACGGGCGCACTATTTATTTCGAGGCGCCGGATTTCGTTTATTTTTACGACATGTTCTGCGCCATAACGCTTATCTGCTGGAACGACAGGTAATATAACATTCAGAAAGGGCTGTCCATGAAAAATATCGATATGGAAAAATTAAAGAAAAAACTGGATAATGAAATAAATTCAGAATATTGCATATATGGCCGGAGCCACGCAGTACAGAAGATATGCGATATAATAAAAAAAGTCGCGAAATCCGAATCCACCGTCATGGTCCTCGGCGAATCCGGAACCGGAAAAGAACTCGTCGCCAGCGCCATACACCTTAATTCAAAGCGGGCCGCAGGCTCCTTCGTAAAGATAAACTGCGCGGCCTTGAACGACAACCTTCTCGAATCGGAGCTGTTCGGCTACGCCCGCGGCGCGTTCACCGGCGCTTATTCCGACAAGGCCGGAAAATTCGAGGCCGCAAGCGGCGGAACGATCTTTCTCGACGAGGTGGGAGACGTATCGCAGGCCATGCAGGCTAAATTATTGAGGGTGCTTCAGGAACGCGAATTCGAGCGGGTGGGCGAAACCAGGACCAGAAAAAGCGACGTGCGCGTAATATGCGCCACTAACCGCGACCTCGCCGAAATGGTCGAAGCCGGCAAATTCAGGCTCGACCTTTACTACAGGCTCAACGTCGTTTCTATCTATCTGCCGTCGCTCAAAGAAAGGCGCGAAGACATAGCCGGCCTCGTAAATTTTTTCATCAAAAAATATAACGAACGCGAAAACCGCGATATAAAAGGCGTAAGCGACGAAGTGATGCTCAAACTTAAAAATCACGACTGGCCCGGCAACGTGCGCGAGCTCGAAAACGTCATAGAAGCCGCGGCGGTAATGGCTTCGGGCGATATTATAGAAAACGTCTGGCTCAACAATAAAAGCAAAAGGCCCGTTGTTATCAGCAGGCCCGTTCACGACGCGGTGTCGCTTAACCACGACTATATGAACACCAACGCCAGCCCCGGCGCTCAAAGTTTGATAAATTCAGCTTCGGGCCGCATAACGCGCGGTTCCAGTTCCGGCGGCGAAGAAGAAGGCGGCTCCGAAATGGATTATGTATCCAAAGTCGGAGGCCACTTTCCGATCAGCGGCGCGCCCGTCGCCAGAGACGGTTTCGATTCGAGGGCTTATCACGAAAAAAGAGAAGGGTTCGGCGCCCCGGTGAAAAAAAGCGGCGCAAAACAGCCGGATTCTTCGAATAATTCAGCGTCACTTAAACCCGGCGCGGACGGCGGATTGGTCATAAAAATTCCGTGCACGCTCGAAGACGCCGAAACTATGATAATAATAAAAACCATGGAAATGGTTTCAGGCAATAAAACAAGGGCCGCAAAACTTCTCGGGATATCGCTTCGCAGCCTCCAGCTTAAATTAAAAAAAATAACGGTGACGGATGAACCAGAAAATATCTGAGGTCCTCGCCACGCTTACAGACCGGCCGGGCGTTTATATGATGAAATCCGCCGACGGCGCCGTCATTTACGTGGGAAAGGCCAAAAACCTTAAAAATCGCGTAAAATCGTATTTTTTAAACGCGGGCGGACACGACGTTAAAACCGAAGCGCTGGTTTCGAATATCGACGAAATCGAATATATTATAACGGCCAGCGAACATGAAGCTTTCATTTTAGAAAACTCGCTCATAAAAAAACACCGTCCAAGATACAATATCATGTTCAAGGACGATAAAACCTATCCGTTCATCAAACTGACCGTAAACGAAGAATGGCCGCGCGCCGTTCTTTCGCGCAGGGTCGAATCAGACGGCGCACAGTACTTCGGGCCGTTCAGCGACCAGTGGTCGGTAAGGGTCATAATAAAAATGGCGCAGGACATATATAATATAAGATCGTGCAACCTCAACCTCACTGTACCCAGGAAAAAACCCTGCCTCCAGTATCATATAGGCAGGTGCGTCGCGCCGTGCGTGAGATATATAAGCGAAATAGAATATTCAAATATCGTAGACCGCGTCAGGGAATTCATAAAAGGCGACTACGACAGGGTTATAGAAAATCTCAACGCCGCCATGAAAAAAGCCGCGGCCGAATTCAAATTCGAAAAGGCCGCCGTCATAAGAGACCAGATACGGGCCATCGAAAATATATCTAAAAAGCAGAATATAGTCTGCGCCGACCTGCTCGACCGCGATATAATAGTCGAAGCGAAAGGCACGCTCATAGACGTTATAGAAGTTTTCTGCGTCAGGCGCGGCGTGCTTCTCGGCCACAGCCCGTTTGTGATAGAAGGCGACAAAGTCGCCGGAATCGCCCTGCTCGACGATTTCGCGCAGAGGTATTATTCGCAGGACGCGCCCGCACCGGACGAAGTGATAACGTCGAGCGCGCTCTCGCCGCAAACCACGGCCCTCATAGCAGAAAATTTCAAAAACTCCGGCCGCAAAACACCGCGATTCATAACGGCATACGATTCCGCGCAGACCGAGCTTATCGCCATGGCGCACAAAAACGCTTTAAACACGCTCAAAATCAGGGAGGCCGAAATAGCCGACAAAAGCGTAAAATCAAGGACCGCGCTCGCCGAAATCCAGAAAGCCCTCAAACTCGGCGGCCCGCCCGCCAGGATAGAATGCTACGATATATCCAATATCTCGGGCACCCTCGCGGTCGGCTCCATGGTAGTCGCCATAAACGGAAGTATGCAGAAATCAGAATACAGAAAATTCAAGATAAAAACCGTAGATAAAATCGACGATTACATGATGATGAAAGAAGTCCTCCGGCGCCGGTTCACGCGCGCCATGAACGAAGGGCAGACGCTCCCCGATCTGGTTATGATCGACGGCGGCCTGGGGCACCTTTCGGCCGCGTGCGAGGCCATGAGCTCGATCGGGCTCAACGGCAAAGTGGCGCTTTGCTCCATAGCCAAGCAAAACGAAGATATTTACGAGCCGGCGAACCCCCTGCCGGTGTTTCTCAATAAAAAATCGCAGGGCCAGTACCTTCTTATGCGCATAAGAGACGAAGCGCACCGTTTCGCCATAAGCTACCATAAAAAACTGCGCAAGGGCAAAATGACGCTGTCGCTTCTTTCTTCGATAAAAGGCCTTGGAAAAACGAGAATTTCCTCTCTTTACGATCATTTCGAGACCATCGAACGAATAAGGGCCGCCAGCGTCGACGAACTGACTCTGGTAAGCAATATAAACAGGCCCATAGCGCAAAAAATATACGACTACTTCCACGAAAGCGAAAAAAACGCCGGCGAAGGGGCACCGCCAGGCGCTCAGTCGGATAGCCCTTAAAACGGCCGCAGCAAAATAATTAAAAATAAAAGGAGATATAAAATGAATAAAAATTATTTGACCACGAAACT
Organism: bacterium ADurb.Bin243; assembly: GCA_002069765.1. Lineage (GTDB taxonomy): Bacteria > Muiribacteriota > UBA9980 > UBA9980 > UBA9980 > UBA9980. The sequence continues at coordinate 17,883 of MWBZ01000010.1, read as the reverse complement.
TCAGCCTTTCGGCACGTCGGTATTCGCCGAAATGACCAAAATGGCGGTAGATAACAACGCTATAAATCTGTCGCAGGGATTTCCCGATTTCGACGGCCCCGAATTCATTAAAGAAGCCGCCTGCGAAGCTATAAAAGCCGGGCACAACCAGTACGCCAACACTTTCGGCGTACCGGCCTTGAGAAAGGCCATATCGGAAAAATATAAAAAATTCTACGGCCTCTCATATAACCCGGACACTGAAATTTCCATACTGGCGGGCGCAACCGAAGCCATATTCACGACCATAATATCCATCATCAACGCCGGCGACGAAGTTATAATACTGGAGCCTTATTACGACAGCTATCCCGTAGCCGTAACTATGGCGGGCGGAATATGCAGATACCTCACGCTCGAATTTCCCGATTTTAAAGTGGATTTCGAAAAACTCGAAGCGCTCGTCACTAAAAAAACCCGCATGATAATAATAAATACGCCGCATAACCCGAGCGGCAAGGTTTTCACACGCTCCGAACTCGAAGCGCTCGCTAAGATAGCCATAAAGCACGACTTGATAGTCATGTCCGACGAAGTTTACGAGCACATCACTTTCGACGGAGTAAAACACATACCTACCGCTACTATAGATGGAATGTTCGACCGCACCATCACCATATCTTCTACCGGAAAAACCTTCAGCATGACCGGATGGAAAATAGGAACCGTATGCGCGCCCGCTTCTATGTGCGCGGCCGTAAGGACCGCCCATCAATATGTGATATTCGCCGTGGCGACCCCTTTTCAGCACGCAATGATAAAAGGGTTCGAGGCGCCCGATTCTTTTTACAGGGAATTGATAGAATTTTATACCGCAAAGCGCGATATGATGGCTAAATCGCTCACGCAACAGGGCTTCGATATAGTCATGCCGAAGGGCTCTTATTTTATAATGGCCGATTTCACTAAATTCGGGTTCACGAACGACGTGGAGTTCTGCAAATATCTCACTTCGCAAATAAAAGTGGCCGCTATCCCGCCTACATCGTTTTACTTCAATAAAAAATACGGTGAAAAACTCGTCCGCTTCGCGTTCTGTAAAAAAGAAGAAACGCTCGCGGCCGCGGCTGACCGCTTGAAAAATTTAAAGGCAAAATAAAAATCCGCAGAACTCGCTACAACTTAATACCGCGCAGGCTATTCGTATTTAATCGCGTTGACAGGGCATCCCATGGCTGCCCTCTGGATGCAGGCCTCGTTTTTTTCAAAATCCGCGCCGGGAAGGACGCTGGATTTTCCGCCCCTTATCTTGAAAACTTCAGGGCAGGTCAATTCGCATGCCATGCAGGCGATGCAATCGTCGGTAATATAAACCTTTTTTATCATAACGCGCACCTCACATTTATTGTTTGACTATTATACCATATTCCGCCAATTTTTCAACGAGCCCTAAAATCCTTCCGGCCGCGGCTTCCGCCTCCCGGTCCCCGCCGGATTCTTCAACGGAAGCAGGCATTTTATTTTTGTCGGCGTAATAAAAATAATCCAGCGCCGAAAAATCGGCGGGAGCGTTAAACCAGTATTTTTGCGTATCGAAAGTGCCGTCGCCGTTGACTATATGCCGAAGCGCCATATAAGCCCCGCGATGCGGCGCGCCGGACAGATCGAACGGGGCCTTCCCGCCTTTGCCTATTTCTTTCCCCGACGAAGTTTCGATAATATCGTTATCGAAGCGGAACAAAGAAAAAGTTTTAGATAATTTCAACCGGATTCCCGAACGGGAAATCGCGGCCTGAACCGCGCCGTAAAAATCCGCGTCGCGCTTCATCCTGGACGGCTTTAAAAATTCGGGAAGCGAAAACCTTTTAGATTCGCCGTTTATGAAATCATATCTGAGGCAGTCGAGAAATATCGAGTATTTTTTGTCGCTTTCAGTTTTGATGAATTCCTCCCCGAACTTCTGGATATATAAAAACAAATTCTGGCGCGAAACGGCCGTTTCGGAAATGGCGTTGCGCTCGAAATATTCGCTCAGCTTGAAAAAAAGATCGGAAGGCTTTTTAAAAAAATCGAAAAGCAGCTTCAGAGTTTGCCGGACATGCCCGTGATTATAAAAAAGATCGAGATAACGCCCGAGCTTCTGCAGCCGAAACATTTCAAAAATACTTATATCTGAAGTTTTTATCACCGCGTAAGGCGGGTTCGGGTCGTAAACCAGGCCCGACGCTTCGGCCTTTTCGCGAAGCTTCGTGCCGCGCAGGAGCTTTAACTGCCAGAATTGCACGCTGTCTGGCATCTTTAAAAGCAGCTTGTCGAAAGAATAAATGCAGTCCTCGTAGCGGTCGCCAGGAAGGCCGTACATGAGATCGGCATGGATATTTACGGCCGTTTCGTTTATTAAAACGTCGAGCACGTCGCCGGCGCGCCCGCCGGAATCCTTTTCGGGCCGGCCGCTTCCTTCGCCGTGGGCGCGGCCTACGGAGTCGAGCGCTTTTTTGTTGAAGGACTGAACGCCTATTTCAAATTGAAAATATTGCCTGTCAAGGCTTTTTAAATACCCGATAATCTCCGGAGTGAATTTATACGGGCTGATTTCGAACTGAAACATCGTTTCAGGGCCCGCCTTCGAAACTATATATTTGAATATCGCCAGGGCCCGGGCCGGATCGTCGTTGAACGTGCGGTCTATAACCCTCACCTTGTCTATCTTCATAACGCTTATAATCCGGTCTATATCGGCGAAAACCCTTTCCAGCGAAAAATACCTCACCGCCGGGCCGTTCTTCGGCTTTATGGAGCTGAGGCAGTAATGACAGTGATTGGGACAGCCCCGCGACGTCTCCATATATACGAAGTTCTTCTCCTGCCTGCCGGAAACCCCCGCGGGCCTTTCGAACAGCGTGGGTATTTCGTCCAGATTATTTACTACGGCAGGTTCTGATGAATATATAAACTTGCCGCCGTTTTCGCGGGCGATGCCTTCTATTTCCATAAGCCTGTTTTCGTCTAACGCGCCGGCGCGCCCGCACGCGTTAAAAGCGTCCAGAGCCAGTTCGACGAAACGCGCGAAAGATATTTCGCCCTCACCGGCGATCGCGTATTCCGCGCCGCACATCGCTTCCGCGTCGCCCTTTGAAACGGAGATGACCTCCGGGCCGCCGGCTATAGTGACCGGGTCGTCAAACGCCCGCCTTATAAACGATATTATTTTTTTGATATATTCGCGGTTCCATATATATATAGAAAACGCGTATATGTCGGCGGCGTCGGAACAAAGCGTCCTGGTAACATATTCATGCGTATCGTTGAGGTTGAATTCATAAATCTTCAATTCATAGCGAGCGCGGTCGATATTTTTTGAATCCAGATGCTTATAAAGATAACCGCTCAAATAATAAAGCGCGGCGGCGTTCTGGCTGTAGCGCGTATTCACTGTGCAAAGCGCTATTTTAAGTTTTTTCATAGGTATTATTCTCTCTATCGAGGCCGGAAACCGGCGTAAATTCAAATTAAATATTATAATACTTTCGAATTATATCATTAAGAAGAGAAAAAAGTCAATTCACAAACCGCATAAAGAAAAATTAACTGAAAATAATATTATTTTGATAATTAATTAAATTACTTGATTTAATTATCCCCGTATTGTATAATACGCTTTATTATGGACAAAATGAAAAAAGACAAAATCAAAACTATAGCGTTCGTTCTAATAGCCATAGGATTGCCCCTGCTGGCTTACTTTACCGGCATGGACAAGTATATGACGCGCGATAAAATAAGGCATTTTGTAGAATCGTACGAAACTCTCGCCCCCATAGTGTATATCGTGGGAATGACGCTGCTGCCTATAATAGGCGCGCCCCGCCTCATACTCACTGCGGTGGGCGGAGCTCTTTTCGGCCTTCTATGGGGCACGGTATTCGCCATGATAGGATCCACCACGGCCGGCGTTCTCGGTTATTACCTTGCCTACTATTCCACGGCCGATTATTTCGAAGCCTCTACGGCTAATAAGCACAATAAACTTATGTCGATGCTCGACTTTACCAAACGCAACAATTTCTGGCTTATATTTTTAGCCAGAATCTGCCCCATAACCCATTACGAAGCCATAAACTACATATGCGGCACTTCTAAAATACCGTTCGGATCTTTTTTCTGGTCCACTTTCTTCGGCATTATTCCCGGCACCTTCGTTTACGTCATGATGGGCGACGCCATAATGGAAATATCCGATAAAAAAGGCATATTAAACCTCATATCAGATATGACCGTGGGCGGCAAGTTTAACGAACTTATCGTTGATAAAGACGTAAAAATGCTTATATGGGTGATAATACTTCTCGCGATATTTTTAGTCGGAACGCTGACCGGCTTTTATTATATAATCAAGGGCGAAAAAAAAGAAACGGGCGCAACCCCCGCGCCCATGGCCGAAAATCAAATTACAAATTAATGCATTTTTTAAAATTTCTTATTGAACCAGTTCGACCGAAGCGCTGTCTCTTATATAATTAAAAGACACGCCTACTTCGTCCGTTCCGATAATATTAGGCGCGAAATAATACCCGTCGTCCGTTATTTTACCTTTTAATGCGGTAAAACGGAACCCGAGATCGTCTTCGATTCGGTTATTGTAGATATCGAAAGCGGAGGCGGAAAATTTCGTTACGCCGAGAGCTTTTACGCTCGCTTTAGCGGGCGATATAAAGATTTTATAAGCCTCTCGCGGCTTGATTTCAACCGGAAGAGCTCCAGTGGCCGAAAGAGTTTTAGCGCCAATCGCGTCGGCCGTGGGATGAAGCGGCGCGCTGTATTCGCCGTCCGCGCTTATCACGCCGTTGCGGCTTTCCCAGCGGACGCTCACGGGAACTTCCTCGCCGAAAGCGTTAAAACCTACGGCCCTGAATTTTTGCTTCTGGCCGCAGGAAAGATATTTTAATTCGGGATATATTTTAATAGTTTCAGCTTCCGGATAAGTTTTAACATTTACCACGGCCGTGGCCAGTTTCGAACCCACGAACGCGGAAACCCTGTCCACGGTGGCAAAATTAGGCGCTATATAAACGCCTTCGGAATCGATTCGGCCGTCGTGCGCTTCCCATATCGGCGAAATTATCATCTTTCCGCCTTTATCGTCAAGGCCGGAAGCGCTGAAATTGAGCTTTCCTCCGGCCGTCACGTCCGGCTTATCGGGAGTAATTTTTATATAGGCAAGCGTTTTTTCGTCGTTAAGATAGTTTCCGCTGCAGGCCTCCAGGCCGATAGCCGTAAAAACCATCGCGGCCAGAAGCAAAAATACTTTAAAACCTTTTGCCGGAAATTTGTTTTTCATAATTTTAAAATTTTTCTGGCGTTTTAACGGTAATTTGTGATATAAATATAATATTAATGTTCCATCTGTTTTTTTAGTGTGTCTACATGCTCGCGTCTAAACCGCTGATGCCGCGGTAATAGATTATAAACATGCAATTAGTGCATTTTAAAGAGTTATGGCTGTTTTTCATGCTGCGATCGGCGCTTTTTACCATGGATTGATTGCACAGTGGACATTGCATTGTAAATTCCTCCGTTTATTTAATTTTTTTCGTTAATAATAAAATTATCGGTATTATTTCCCGGCAAATTAAGGGGAGAATTAAAATTAAAAATAACTTTCGCAATACCGGCCTCAAAGAGACCGAGCTGTCGCTCGAAGAGCTAAAAAACGCGGCCTCCGTTCATAAAAAAGAATTAAAACTTCTCAAATTTATGACCGACGCGCAATACGTAATATTCAGAAAAAACCTTTCAATCGGCATCAACGAGCCCTCGAGGGAAAAAGCCATTAAAGTCATAGAATCTATGATAGCTCTGAATATGAAAATGCAGTCTGAAATAGTCAATAAAAAACTTAAATAAATTTCATAAAAATCCCGCCCTGTCCATAAGACATTATTTCTTTTTATTTTTTCTTCCATAAATTAATTTTTCACAAAAACTTTCCGATATTATCAACGTGTTATAATAAGTTTTACTTTTTTAATAACGGCATTCATTTTATTTTATAGACGTAATAAGAAGGAAAGTGATCGAAATGACAGTTAACAAAAAGGCTTTTAAAAAGAGTTTTTTCGTTTTAATCGCTCTGATCGTAAGTTTCGCGCTGATGGCCCCCGGGGGCGCCGCATATTCGAAAGACGCGGTGGAAGAACAACTTCGCGATTCAGGCTTCAACGACGACATGATTCAGAAAATCATGAATAAAAACACCGACAACACTCTTAAAAAATCCGCTAAAGAAAAGGTTTATCCTGCGCTCAAACCTTCTCCCGGCGATAAATCCGGCGCCGATAAAAGCGCCGACGAACTTCTCGCCGACACCATTTTAATAGCCGAAAATACCGCGGGCGACGGCGCGACCGCATCCGACGCGGGCGCTAAAGTTCCGGCCGCTAAAAAAAGCGCGCCTAAAAAAGACGGCAAAAGCACGCAGGTTCTATCCGTAGACGAACTCTACGGCGGCAACTTATACACCGAAGACGAATCGGACGTTAAAAAAATAAAGGCCCGCGACGAAAAGATTTATTACCCCGGCGTAATTTCTTCCAGCATAACCGGCACTACCGGCTTAATTTACACGCAGACAGCGCATACGCTCAAAAAAGGGCAGTTCAACATCGGCGCGCACATAGTATATAACACTATCTCAAAGCAAAACAACAACAAGATATCGTTTTTGAACGACGAATACGCTCACCAGTACCAGTTCCCTATTAACGTAACCGTCGGCGCGCTCGATAACTTCGAACTAGGCTTTATCTTTCCCGGCCAGTCGTGGAAAATCAACTGCTCCTCGCTTAAGCCTCAAAACGACAGCGGCTCGGGCATGGGCGATATAGGCATGAAAATGAAATATAAACTTCCCATGCAGCCGGAATCGCCCACTTCGCTCGCGGTAGGCTGGGGCGTTAAATTTCCGACCGCGGACAAAAAGACGATGTATGTCATGGGCGCCACCGGCGAAGCCGACTACGACGTATTCGCGGCGCTTTCGCAAAAACTTTCATCGGCCAACGTCCATATCAACCTGGGCTACACCTCCACCGGCGACCCGCGCTCTTCTCAGGCCGGCCAGAGGCTCTTCGTCGACGATAAATTCGTATATAACCTCGGCGTGGATTTTTCCAAAACCGACGACCTGACGCTCAGCTTCGAATTGAACGGCGAAAACTGGGGCGCCATGGGCACAAAGCTTGATTTCACCCCCGCGCTCAGAACGCGCGTAAATAAAGACCTTATTCTCGACGCGGCGCTGCCCGTATCGTTTTATAACGATCAGGAATACGGATATAACTTTAAATTCATAATGGGCGCCACTTACATGTTCTAACCTTAAAGCAAAATTAAAGCGTAAATTAAAGAAAATATAAATTCTGTAAATCGAGTATGAAGTAAAAAGACGGCGTCGCCCCAAAGGCGCGCCGTTTTTTAATTTCCGCTTTCGCTTTTTAAAAACGCCGCCGCCGCGATTATAAGCGCCGCTGCGGACCATTTGATTTTACCCGTTCGTTGTGTTATAATATTATCCAGTTAAAAATTCATGGCGTAAAAAACAATCACAGATCTTTAAATAAAATCGGAGGTTTTATCAATGTCGTTTATTTCCAGAAGTTATCGTTCGATCATAATCGCCGTTATAACCGTCATCCTCGCGGCGTCGGCCGCGTACTGCCAGCAGGCTAAAAAAATCACCGTCGGCGTTTCCCTTCCCACACAGCGTGAAGAACGCTGGGTGCGCGACGCCAGGCAGCTCGAAGATGAAGCTAAAAAACGCGGAATCGAGATAAAAATGCAGATTTCCGACAACGACGCCATGAAACAGGTCGCCCAGTGCGAAAATTTAATCGCGGGCGGAATCGATATTCTCATACTCGCCCCTCACGACGCCACCGGCGCCGCCCCCATCGTAGAAAACGCCCATAACGCCGGAATAAAAGTCATATCCTACGACAGGCTCATATTAAACGCCGACTGCGACCTCTACGTTTCATTCGATAACGAAAAAGTCGGCGAGCTCCAGGGAGAATTCATAACCAGAACCGTGCCCAAAGGCAATTATATAATACTTTCAGGCTCGCCCACCGATAATAACGCCGCTATGTTTAAAGCCGGCGCCATGAAGATTATAAAACCGCTCGCAGATAAGGGCGATATCAAAATAGTTATGGAACAGGCAGTTAAAGACTGGCAGCCCTCCGAAGCCATGAAAATCGTAGAAAACGCCCTCACGGCCAACGATAATAAAATAGACGCCGTGCTCGCGCCAAACGACGGCACCGCCGGCGGCGCAATACAGGCCCTCGCCGCGCAAAAAATGGACGGCAAAGTAACCGTAACCGGTCAGGACTCGGAACTTTCCGGCGCGCAGAGAATCGCCGAAGGCTCCCAATCCATGACCGTCTTTAAAGACACCCGCAAACTGGCCATAGCCGCAATCGACGCCGCGGAAAAAATCCTTTCTTCAAAAGAAGTCGAAATCACAAAAAAAATCAATAACAATAAAAGCGATATCCCGGCGCTGCTTCTCACCCCCGTCGCCGTCGATAAAAGCAATATAGACAAAGAACTGATAGAAAGCGGTTACCTCACTAAAGAAGAAGTCTATAAAAACGTTAAAAAATAACGAGAGTTGATAAATTTGAACGAAACTAACGCACTCGCAATGAAAAATATTACCAAAACTTTTCCCGGCGTCAAAGCGCTTTCCGAAGTGAGCTTCAGCGTGAAAAAAGGCGAAATACACGCGCTGGTCGGCGAAAACGGCGCCGGCAAATCCACGCTTATGAAAGTGCTCAGCGGCGTATATCCCGGCGGAACCTTCGAAGGCGAAATAACGGTCGGCGGCGCCGCAAAGGACTTTCAAGGCATAAAAGACAGCGAAGCGGCCGGAATAGCCATAATTTATCAGGAACTGGCCCTGGTAGGACAGTTGAGCGTATGCGAAAATATCCTTCTGGGACACGAAATATGCGACGGCTTCGGTAAAATCGACTGGAACGCTTCGTTCGAAAAAGCTTCGCGCGCCCTGAAAAAAGTCGGCCTGAACATCAGCCCGGCCCATAAAACCATGAACCTGGGAGTCGGCGAGCAGCAGCTGGTAGAAATAGCCAAGGCGCTGGCCAAAAACAGCGATATACTTATACTTGACGAGCCTACCGCCGCTCTCACCGAAAGCGAATCCAACAGGCTCATCGCGATATTAAAAGAACTCCGTAAAGAAGGAATAACGTGCATTTACATATCGCACAGGCTTAAAGAAGTTTTCGAACTGGCCGATACCATAACGGTTTTAAGAGACGGCCGGACCGTCGCTACCGCGGCTGCGAAGGATTTCGACGAACAAAAACTCATAGCCACCATGGTCGGACGCGAACTCAAACAAATATACCCGCGCAAAAAACGCGAATGCGGAAAAATAATATTCGAAATCAAAGATTACACAGTCTACGACCCCGCGCGCGGCGCCGACTCGGTCAAAAATGTCAGCTTCACGCTGCACCAGGGCGAAATACTCGGCTTTTCAGGCCTGGTGGGCGCGGGCCGCAGCGAACTTTTCATGAATTTAATTAACGCCTCCGGCCGAAAAACCGGCGGAGAAGTTTTTCTCGAAGGCAAAAAAATCGATATACGCGACGTAAACGACGCCATCCAAAAGAAAATCATGCTCGTTTCAGAAGACCGTAAACGCTACGGCCTCGTTTTAATGATGGATATCAATAAAAATATATCCCTGGCAAGCCTCGAAAAAGTTTCGAGACATTCAGTCATTAACGCTAACGCCGAAATCAAAAACGCCGAAAAATACACCGCCGCGCTTAAAATCAAAACGCCCTCCGTCGAACAGAAAACCCGTAACTTGAGCGGCGGCAATCAACAGAAAGTCGTGCTGGCAAAATCGCTGATGATCGAACCCCGCATCCTGATACTCGACGAACCCACGCGCGGCATAGACGTCGGAGCAAAATTAGAAATTTATAATATTATTAACGAACTCGTCGATTCGGGAGTGGGCGTCATAATCATATCTTCCGATCTTCCGGAAATAATCGGCATGAGCGACCGTGTGGCGGTTATGCACGAAGGGCGCCTTAAAGCCGTGCTGGATATTTCCGAAGCCACGCAGGAAAATATTATGCGCCACGCCACCGGAACGGCGGCATAACGAAGGCTTATAATTATAAGCCGCTTAAAATAATAAAACGAAAGGGTAATTTATGCAGGATAACGAAACGTCCCTATATCAAACCGCCGTAAATTCGTTCAAAAACAATTTCCGGCAGTACACCATGATAATAGCCCTGGCGGCCATATGGATAATATTCACTTTCGCCACGAACCACATATTTATCACGCCCCGGAACCTTTCAAATCTATTCCTGCAGACCGTTCCGGTCGCAATACTGGCCGCCGGAATGACGCTTATCATAGTCACCGGCAATATTGACCTTTCGGTCGGCGCGCTCGCCGGATTTTGCGGCGCCGTGGCCGCCGTTTTACAGGTCAAATACCAGTTCGGCACTTTCAGCGTTATCCTCGCCGCGCTCGGCGTCGGATTGGTAATAGGCCTCTGGCACGGTTTCTGGATCGCATATCAGAAGGTCCCGGCTTTCATAGTTACGCTTTCAAGCATGCTCGCCCTGCGCGGCGCAGTGCTCGGCGTCACCGACGGAATGACCATCGGACCCATGCAGGACTCGTTCAAGGCAATCGGCCAGAAATACCTGCCGCCTTACTTTTCCGCCGGAGCCGGTTTTAACGATTCAAGCCTCGCGGTGGCCCTGATATGCATAACGCTTTTTCTAATATTCGACTGGAACGGCCGCAGAGCCAGAATTAAATTCGGTTTCGAAGTCCTTCCACTCAACGCCCAGATCCTCAGAATGACGCTTATAGCTCTGGCCATGGCGGCTTTCTTTTCAGTAATGATCTTCTACCAGGGCATAGCCTACAGCGTCCTGCTGCTTATCGCCATAACGGTTGTTTTCAGCTTCGTCTCCACCGACACCGTATTCGGCCGCAGGCTTTATGCGATAGGCGGAAACGCCGACGCCGCCAGGCTCTCCGGAATAAATATCGAGAAAAATATCCTGATGCTATACCTGATCTACGGCGTCCTCACCGCCGTGGCCGGAGTCGTCCTCACCGCACGCCTCAACGCCGCCACAACATCGGCCGGCACTAATATGGAACTCGACGCGATCGCCGCCGCCGTTATAGGCGGAACAAGCCTGCTCGGCGGCGAAGGTACCATCGTCGGCGCGATAATCGGCGCGCTTATAATGGCAAGCCTCGATAACGGAATGAGCCTTATGAATATGAATATCACTTACCAGTATATAATAAAGGGCATGATCCTGCTGTTCGCGGTCTGGCTCGATATTTACAACCGCAGAAAATAAGCCGTTTTAAATACTTTGTTTTTTGATAAGGGAAGGCAAGGGACCAAAGGCCCCTTCCTTCCCTTAAAATCCCTTCCAACCCCAAATCAGCCTGACGCTTTATTAATGTGAAGTGCCGGCTTTTCTGCCGGATCTTTAATTCTGCTATGCTTTTTTCTTAAATCGCTACAAATTCTTTTTTGATTATCCTTTATTTTCCTTAACTGCCAAAATTTCTTTTCGCTTTGTTTTTCTGTTTTTTGTTTCTGTTTTTTGCAGACGCGCGCTTACGCTCGCGTCTGCGCTGCAATAATGGCTTGCTGGTTAGTTAACTTAAGGGTTTTATATTTACTTTTCGGTTAATCAACTTTTATTTAATTTGCTTTTAAGCTTGTAGCAGGGGCCAGACAAAATTTTTGAGGAGCGTTGCGGAGGCCCTGGAGCCCAGGGAGGGGCGAGAAGGGCCGAGCACGAGCGGCAAAAATCCCGGAGGGATTTTTGAACGAGTCTCCGAAAAAACTTGTCTGGCACCCTGCCCAAAACTACCAGCTAAAATACAAAAGTTCTTGTTTAAAAAACGATAAATTTTTATAAAAAAACTTTCAGGTTAAAATCCATTGTTTAAATTGTTTTTAAGCTTTTAGCAGGGGCCAGAATAATTTTTGAAGGGGTGTAGCGGAATCGCCGGAGCCCAGGGATGGGCGAGATCGGGGCACGGATGCCCTAATGCAGCACGCGCCATGGACGGCAACGGCGTGCTGCGGCGCTGAGCTCAAGCGGCTAAAATCCCGGAGGGATTTTAGAACGCGTCCCCTAAAAAAATTATCTGGCGCCCTGCCCAAACTACTAGCTAAAATGCAAAAGAACCTGTTTTAAGTTTTAATAATGGTCATATAAAATTTTAAGAGCTGATACATGAAGCGTTTTAATTTATATAAAGCTCGCTGGGCGAGCCCCAGCCTTAACTATTCACTATCCACTCTGCACTATTCACTGATAAATTTCCCGAAAGAACCTGTTTTAAGTTTTAATAATGAAAATAAAACAATAATTTAACTCGTAAATTTTAATTGAAATTAAAGATAATTCAAAGTATAATATACTGATTAATTTTATAAAATTTCGGAGGCGCAATGTATATTAAAAACGAAAAACTCGGCAGCGAAAAACTTAGATTATATAATCTTTTCCCTCGCCTCGCCGGCAATATGACCGAGTGGGCCAAACACCTGCCACGCATCGCGGCGATGAACTTCAACTCCGTTTATATCAACCCTTTTCACTATGCCGGATTTTCGGGTTCCCTTTACAGCCCTTCGGATTACTACCGTTTTAATGATCTTTTTATCGACGGCTCTTCAAAATTAAAGCCGGTGGAGCAGCTTAAACGCTTTATAGACGAGGCGCATAAACTCAACCTGAAAGTCATAATGGACCTGGTAATAAACCACACGGCCATCGATTCGCCACTTACTAAAGAACACCCCGACTGGTATCTGAAAAACGCCGAAGGAAAGATAAAAAACCCCGGCGCCATGCACGACGGTAAAATGGTCCTGTGGGGCGATCTCGCCGAAATCGATAACGCCGCTTCTAAAGATATCGATAACCTCTACGAATTCTGGCGCAAACTTGTAATGTACCACCTGGACCTCGGTTTCGACGGGTTCAGATGCGACGCCGCATACCAGGTGCCTTCTAAATTATGGAAGTTTTTAACGCGCCACGCCAAAAGCAAATATCCCGAAACTTTATTTATCGCCGAAAGCCTCGGCTGCACTATAGAAGACGCTATCGTCCTCGCGGAATCCGGCTTCGACTACACGTTCAACAGCTCGAAATACTGGAACTTCAACGAACCATGGCTCATCAAACAATATAAAGACTCTTTCGAAAAAGTCCGCGGCGTGCCTTCTATCGGTTTCGCCGAATCGCACGATACGCCGAGGCTCTTCAACGAATTAAAAGGCAATGTGGACGCGATTTACCAGCGCTGCCAGTTCGTTTCGTTCTTCGCCAGCGGCCTCATGGTCCCCTGCGGCCTCGAATTCGGCTTCAAAAAAGAAATGAACGTAGTCACCACCATGCCGTCCGACTGGGAAAACACCGGCATAGACATAAGCGGTTTCTTCAAGAAAATCAACGATATCAAAAACCGTTACAAAATTTTAAACGAGGAATGCGAGCTTCAGGTGGTAGATCAACCCAACTGGATGAACGTTTTCTGCTTCAGAAAAATATCTTTCGACTCCTCCGAACGCATACTTTGCATTGTAAATAAAGACGTTCATAGCCATCAGTTCGTGCAGTTCAGCGATATAAACGCCGCCATCGGCTCCGCCGGCGAAGTTATCGACATTTCTCCGCTTTATACGCTCGAATCCGTTAATAGAAATTTCGAATATAATCTCAGGCCCGGACAGCTGATATTGCTTTACGCAAAAAATTAAAGCCGGACGGTATATGCTATGAAGAAAAAAATCGCGGTTTTCATTACAGGGCTTCTCGTTATAATCGCAGTATATATTTTAGAAGTTAAGCCGCGGCTCCAGGCTTATGAATACGTTAGAAATATGCCCATAGGCGCCGTAGATATCCAAAAACTCGCGGACGCCACAAAAGAAGGCGAATTCAGCCTTTCCGACATTTATTGCAAGGTAAGGGTGCGCGTCAAAAACAAGAAAATAGAAAGCATCGAAATCGTTAAAAACGCGACTAACGACCTGGCTAAAAAAGCCGAAAAAGTTACGGAAAAAGTCATAGCCGCTCAATCCTTGAACGTAGAATGCATAACAGGCGCCACAGCCACTTCGAAAGCCATATTAAAAGCGGTCGAAAACGCTTTAAAATAAAAAACCAAAAATAAAAATATACAATTTAAAAGAAATTTAAGGAATAGCTAATTATTAAGATATGAAAAAATATAACGCGTTAAACGAATCTATTATCAGTCAACTAAAAGCCATAGCGGGCGAAAAATCAGTTATCACCGAAACCGAAAGAATGGAAGCGTACTCTCACGACGAGCTTCTGGAACCAGCCTGCATGAAATATCCAGAAGCGGTTGTTTTAGCTAAAAACGCCGGCGAAATTTCTGAAATATTAAAACTTGCCAACCGCGAAAACATTCCGGTAATACCGCGGGGCGCCGGAACCGGACTCACTTCGGCGTCGGTAGCCTGCTTCGGCGGCATCGTCCTGTCGCTCGAAAAAATGGATAAAATAATCGAAATAGATTCCAGCAATATGTTCATGACGGCGGAAGCCGGAGTTCGCACCGCTGAAATACAGCGCGCCGCGCGCGAACACGGCATGCTCTACGCCGGAGACCCGTGCAGCGGGGAAAGTTCGTTTATCGGCGGAAACGCCGCCACTAACGCCGGCGGAAATAAAGCCGTAAAATACGGCACCACGCGCAGGCAGATATACGGCCTTGAAATAGTGACCGCAACGGGTGAAATATTAAATATCGGCGGCAAATGCATGAAAGATTCCACCGGATACAGCCTTTTAAACCTCATAATAGGCTCCGAAGGCACGCTCGCCGTTATAACGAAAGTATGCCTTAAATTAATGCCGCTTCCGCCCAATTCCATAGACCTTCTGATAGTATTCGACGATTTCCAAAAAGCCATCGGAACCGTCCCTGAAATAATAAAACTCGGAGTAAACCCCACATGCGTCGAATTTATGGATAACACGGTGGTTAAAAACTGCGAAAAATTCTTAAAAGAAAAACTGCCGCACAGCGAAAACGGGCACTATATCATAGTCAAAATCGAGGGCCCGGGCATGGAAGCGCTCGAAGAAGACTCGGTTAAAATCGACGAACTCTGCTCTAAAAGAGGATCGCTCGAAACGCTTGTGGCCGATCCCGCCAGAATATGGAAAGCCCGCAACGCCTTCGCGGAAGCGGATAGGGCCGAAAGCCCCGTTTTTTCGGCCGAAGACCTGGTCGTCCCTCCGGCGATGATACCCGCAGCGGTTAAATATATATCAGAACTCGCCGCAAAATACGGCCTCGTCGTCCACTGCGCCGGACATGCCGCGGACGGCAACGTCCACGCCCATATTTTAAAAGGCGCGCTCGCCGAAGGCGACTGGCGTGAAAAATTAAACTCGCTTCAAAAAGAACTATACGCAACAGTATATTCAATGGGCGGAAAACTGTCCGGCGAACACGGAATCGGATATAAACGCGTAGAACTTATGAGTCAATTCTGCCCGGAGCATGAATTGAACATGATGAAATCTATCAAACAAGCTCTTGATCCTAATTTAATCTTAAATCCAGGTAAAATATTTAAAATTTAAACAACGGAGCTTAATTATGGAAGAATTAAAAACATTCGACGCCGAAAAATTTATGAAACATGTCTTAAATAAAAAAGACCTGGCTAACGAAATAATTAATATATTCTTCGAAGACCTTAATATGTTCATGGGAATCATCCGCTCGTCAATCGAATCCGGAGATTATGCGACGCTGCGTAAAACCGCTCACCGTTTAAAAGGCTCTTCCATCAATGTAAGCGCCGAAAAATTAAGCGCGCTGT
The DNA here is from genome assembly GCA_002069765.1 of bacterium ADurb.Bin243. Classification (GTDB taxonomy): domain Bacteria; phylum Muiribacteriota; class UBA9980; order UBA9980; family UBA9980; genus UBA9980. Next base: position 1,925 of record MWBZ01000010.1, on the reverse strand, counting down.
TTTTTAAGCTTGAAACTATCGGAAAAGCCAATTCAATTGTTGGCGCAAATGCTGTTCTCGATGAACTGTTCACCGAAATTGAGGGCTTTAAAGCAGAAATCTCTTCATGGAAAACCGCCTCTCATTAGCCTTTAACATTTTATTTCGCTCATAAAATCAGCATAAAAACGTATGATCGAATCACGATGACTGAATTTTAATCAACAAAATGTGTTTTAATTCATACTCTTCAGTATTGCGTTTTTGACGATAAACATAGTATAAGCGTTTTATTTACAGGTGTTTTGCAATTATGGCATGTTAATTGCCTAATAAAATGCAGAAGCGCAAATTATCGAGAATGCAGAATAAAATCCACTATATACACCTGAAGTAATACGCTGAAAATTTTTATCGGTTAAAAGCGATTGATCGAATCAACCGCAAAGAAAGAGAGTGAAATTAAATGTTCAATTATATCAATTACAATGTTTTAAATGCGATCCTAATGGCGGCAGTTTTATTTAACGCCATGATGGTTTATACTTCCAGCGCCGCCGCTGAAACTTTAAGCAAAATTAGAAACGGAATGCCGGCCCTTTACTTTACCTATAGCGGCGAAAACCAAAAATACAGCCACTTCACGGCCGAAGGCAGCCTTGTGGCCGGCCGGAACGCCAGAATCGTTTACGACGTTAAAAGAAAAGATGTTTTATTTAAAAATAACTCCGTCGTTTATATGAGATATTCCTTTGATTTCTGGCAAACCTGCCAGGACGTGGAATTAAAGCGCTCCGCTTCCGGCGGCCTCGAAACGGTAATAAAGTTGCCGGCTAACGTAAGCACCATACAGATAGCCTTTTTCGCGGCTTACCCCTACGACAATTACAGGGCATGGGGCTTTATATGGGATTCTAATTACGGTAAAAATTTCAGCGCTAACATCATATCCGTAAAAGAACTCGAAGATAAGAAAAAATTCGAAAGTTTAAACGGCGCCGCGGAAAAATTTACGGAGAATATTTAATGGCTCTAAAAAGGCTATTTATCGCTAGCTTTGTCGATTCAAAACTTCTCGCCGATTTTTATAAAAATATCAAAACCGATTTTAAAAACGCGGTCGGCGGAAAATGGGTTGACGAAAATAATCTGCACATTACGCATAAATTTCTCGGCGATGTCGAAGAAAATAAAATAGCGTCTATTAAAGAAGCTTTAATGCCGGAGATAGACCGCGCGCATGAATGCGAACTATATTTCAGCGGCCCTGATACTTTCAGTTTGAAAAATCCAAGAATTTTATTTATTAAAGCCGAAGATAAAAAAAATACGCTTGCCGGATTAAATTCGGCCTGTGAACGCGCGATGGTTAAAGCGGGCTTTCCGCCCGAAGACAAGCCCTTTAATCCTCATATAACCATCATGCGCATGAAAAGCGTCAACGCAAATGTTTTTTGCGAGCTTATAAATAAGCGCCGGGCTGAAACATTTAAGAAAGGCCCGCAGCGCGAAATCAAGCTGAGCCTTATAGAAAGCCTTCTAACCCCCGCCGGGCCGGTTTATAAAATAATCTGACGTTCAGGCCGCGCTGCTAAGTAAAAAAATTTAATCAATACATAAAGAAAGACCGCCGGAAATTAATCCGGCGGCTTTTTTATTTTACTCGATATATAAACTTTATAAGGCTCTTATTTCATAAGTTTTATAGTATTCAATCCAGATTCGAAACCGGCGATTTTATAATTCAATTCAGGTTTATAGAGCTCGATTCCCGAAATGATAGTAGCGATATTATTTAAAGCGGTTTCTTTAACATGCGCGGTTTTTTCTTCCCTGACGCCGCTTAATATCGAATCCCCGAAAACGTATATTACGTTGGCATATTTTTCATAATTCACGGACTTCGCCGAAGCCAGATCGTCGTTTGAAAACAAAGAATATGCGCG
>MWBZ01000009.1 GCA_002069765.1 bacterium ADurb.Bin243 | reverse complement strand
CCGTCCATAATATCGAATATCATCGAAAAAAATATATACCAGGCCGCCCATAGATAATCTTTAGAAATTATGAACTGGATGGAAGCGAATCCGCAAAACAGGTTCGCCGCCGTAAAAATGCACGGTATCGCGCATGCGTATATTCTTTTCATGCTTCACACTCCACTGGCTAAAATGCTCATGGCCGCGCCCCTCGCCCGGAGCGCCCGAGCGCTTATTTTTTGATGAATTCGGCTAATACCGTCTGGCCGCCGGTTACGGGTTCGGCGAGAGTGACGTTGATTTTTATATCGTCTCTTTTTGGAATGAATATTTCGACCCTGGAGCTGAATTTAATCATTCCAAAACGGTCGGTCTGGGTGAGCATATCGCCTTCGGCGACGTCGCATACTATGCGGCGGGCCACAAAACCGGCTATCTGCTTTACCAATACTTTAATTTTAGAATTCTGAAGCCCCATTATATTCATTTCGTTATCGAAGGAAGCGCGCGGGTTGAAAGCGGCGTCGAAATTGCCGGGCCTGTATTTAACGTAATCCACCGTGCCGGATATGGGCGCGCGGTTTATATGAACGTTGAATATAGACATGAATATGGCTATTTTATAAACGGGGCCTTTTATATATTCGGTCTCTTCGCATTCTTCAACGGCCACGAGCGATCCATCGGCTGGGGATAATATTTTATCTTCGTCTTCCACGTATTCGCGGTCGGGATCGCGAAAGAAAAAAGCGCAAAACGCGGCGAATATATAAAAAAGGTTCGAAAGTAAACGGCTGAATCTGCGAGTAACGAAACCGGCTAAAACCGAAAATATAATAAACGGATATCCTTCTTTTACTATTTTCATTTGTTAGTCATCGCCTTTGCATTAGTTTCTTTTGGCTGTGAGGCCTGCTGCTGGCCCTGCGGGCTATAGCCTTTGAAAGCGCCTATTTTAGTTATTCCGCCCATATAGGGTATTAAAACTTCAGGAACGGTTACGCTTCCGTCTTCGTTCTGGTAATTTTCCATGATCGCGATCAAAGTGCGTCCGATGGCGAGCCCCGAGCCGTTGATGGTATGGGCGAGCTCGGGTTTAGCCTTGGCGTTGCGTTTAAATCTTATCTGGGCGCGCCTTGACTGAAAATCTTCGAAATTGGAGCAGGAGGAAATTTCCCTGTAAGTATTTTGCGAAGGCAGCCACACTTCCAGATCGTAGCATTTTGCGGCGGAAAAACCGATATCGCCTGTGGACAGTGCCATTACGCGATAAGGCAGTTTGAGCTTCTGAAGTATTTTTTCCGCGTCGGCGACCAGTTTTTCATGTTCTTCATAGCTGGTTTCGGGCGCGGTAAATTTAACGAGCTCGACTTTATGGAACTGATGCTGCCTTATAAGGCCTTTCATATCTTTGCCGTAGGAGCCGGCTTCGGCCCTGAAGCAAGGCGTAAAAGAAACGTATTTGACCGGGAGTGCCTCGAAATTGAGCATTTCGTCGCGATGAAGGTTCGTTACCGGAACTTCGGCAGTGGGTATCAAATAATAGCCGGAGGGATTGACCTTGAAAAGGTCTTCTTCGAATTTAGGGAGCTGCCCGGTGCCGCGCATGGAGTCGCGGTTTACCGCGTAAGGCGGAAGCACTTCGTGGTAGCCGTTTTCACCCGTATGAACGTCTATCATGAAGCTTATAAGGGCGCGTTCGAGCCTGGCGGCGTCGCCTTTGAGCACTGTAAAGCGGGCGCCGGTTATCTTAGCGGCGCGGTCGAAATCGAGGATATCGAGCTTCACGCCGATATCGGCATGAGAAAGGGGTTCGAATGAAAATTTCGCCGGGGTCCCCCATCTTCTTATTTCTACGTTATCGTCGCCGCTCGCGCCGACGGGAGTGGTCTCATGGCATATATTGGGCAGGTACAGGACCACTTCTTCAATTTTTTTCTCTATTTCGGACTGCTTTGCGTCTAAAATTTTGACTTTTTCGGATATAGCCTTCATTTCTTCGAGCTTCGCTTTTACGTCGGCCCCGGTTTTCTTGGCGGCTGAAATTTCGGCGTTGGCCCTGTTTTGCTGGCATTTAAGGTCTTCGACCTCTTTGATGACTTCGCGGCGTTCTTCGTCGAGTTTGATAAAGCCGTTTAAATGGCTTATAGTCACTTCCGACTCGTTTTCCATTAAGAATTTAATGCCGGCGGTCGTTTTGTAAAACTGGTTTATCTCTTCGACGCTTTTTTCGCCCAGTTTATTTTTATATAATTTTATGATATTTTCATCGATATCGAACATAGAACGCGCTATAAGGCCGCGTTTCACCCTGGCCATATCGGAACGGATCAGTTTGGGATCCAGCATAGAAACTCCCTTCAAGACAAAAATAGTATAATTACACGAGTAAATATTATACCAAAAAATAAAAAAAAATTCAACATAAAACTTGGCGCGATTTCGACCGCTTTAAAGAAAAAAAGGAGCCGTTCAAAAATTAAATCAAACGGCTCCGTATCATGTTTATGTTTACTTATTTTGAATCGTTATTACTGGCCGAGAACGTTCTTTTTATAGCATTCATCGTAAAAATCTATGGCGCGTCTCATATATTCGCGGTGCTGCGCGTAGGTTCCGGGGAAGAAGGCGCCCTTGAACCCGGCGAGGCATATGTTGCGAAGGCCCTTTGCATCGATATCGCAAATCTTCATAAGCGACATATATTCGTCTGTGACGGTGACTCTTGAAATGACGCGGTTATCGGTGGATATGGCGACGCGCAGGCCGTATTTCAAAAAGTCTTTTACCGGGTGCAGCTCTAAATTGCGAAGCGACGGAAGCGTCTGCGAATTGGATTTAAGGCATACTTCCACGGTCGTTCTCTCGCGCGCCATGCGTTCGGCGGTCTGGTTCATATATTCTATCTTCTGGTCTTTGGTCATTTCGGTTCCGTCGGGGTTTTTGCGCTGCATCTTTTCCCACTGGAACAATTGCGTGCCATGGCCAATTCTGCGCACATGGCAATATTTGATGGCGCCCATTATGCTTTCGGGGCCGTAAGCTTCGCCGGCGTGGCAGGTGGTGTGAACGCCGTTATTATAGCAGTATTCGAAAGCTTCTTTGTGGACGTTTGCGGGGAATCCGTCTTCGCGGCCGGCGAGGTCGAACCCGACGACGAGGTAGCCTTTTTTCATCGAGCTGACGGCGAGTTTCGCTATTTCTTCGGAAGCCATTATGGCGAGGTTCTGCAGGTGGTCGCCGGTATGCAGTTCGTATAAAGTTTTGTAATAATCGCCCATGCCCGGCATTATCATTCTCATGGCGCAGAGTATCATACCGCAGCGATATGGAAGGCCGCCGTGGAGTTTTACGTCGTCTTTGGAGTTGAATTCGTCCATGGCGCGGCGCAGGCCCTTGTCTATGGATTTTATTATATCTTCCCATCCGAGGGTTTTGCTCCAGTGTTTCTGGGGCGCGAAACGCATTTCAAAATATCTTACGCCTTCGTTGAATTCGTCGCAGGCGATTCGATAAGCAACTTCTTCGAGGCTTTCGGTATTACGCAGAACGCAGTTTACGAGTTCGAACGGAACTAAATATTCCATAAGGCTGTTATATTCGTGTTTAAAAACTTTTTCTTCGAGCTCTTCGGCGGTGCCCGAAACCACTCCGGGAATGCCGAGAGCTTTGGCTTCGGCCACTAAATTCACTTTCTGCTCTTTTGCGAGCTCCACTATAGTTTTAGCCCGGACCGAACCGTCGAGATGCATATGAAGATCCGTTTTAGGAAGTTTTAAAATTTGTTCCCTGGTAATATTCAATGACATACCATACCGCCTTTCGTATTTTATCTTTTATCTTTATTTAACGATACATTAACCGCGTTAGCGGCGTTTGATTAAGTTATATATTTTAACACATTTTAACCGATTACTCAATACTCGCTATTATTTATTTTTTCTTTTTCATTATAAGCGTGTAATACAGGCTGAGGCTGTGAAGCCTCGCCTTCCCAAAAAAAGAGTTTAGCTTTTTTACTGATTATTTCTAACCGCAAAATTCCGCGCAAAGCGCCGCGAATATTTTTGCGGCGTTGATTATATCGGCGTCTTTAACGTTGAAGCGCGGGTGATGCAGCGGATAATCGAGCGCCGGATCTTTTTCGCCGCAGCCGAAGAAAACGAAAGCCGACGGCGCCTTTTGGGCGTAGTAAGAAAAATCTTCGCTTCCCATAGAGCGGTCGGATTCTCTTAAAACGCTGCCTTTTCCAAGGACGATTTCGCAGGCGGGAAAGAAAACTTCCACGGCTTTTTTATCGTTTATGGTAACCGGATATCCGTTTATCAGCCTGAGGTTATATTCGGTGCCGAATTCGGCGCAGCTCGATTTTATGGCGTGTTCCAGCTTTACTTTCAGGGCTTCTCGGGTGACGGGATCGAGGCTTCTGATGGTGCCGGAAAGATTCACGCGCGCCGGAAGGATATTTCTTGCGCTTCCGGCATGGAACGTGCAGAAGCTTATTACGGCCGGAATAAAAGGGCTGGTTTTGCGTGAAATTATTTTCTGAACGCCGGAAATTAATTCAGACGCCTGAAGAATAAGGTCGTCCGCTTCGTCGGGTTTCGCCCCATGCCCGCCGCGGCCGGAAATTTCCAGCTCGAATTCGTCCACCGCGGCCATTACCGGGCCTTCCATCAAAGCGGCGGCGCCGGACGGAAGGTTCGGCATTACATGAAGGCCGAACGCCATTTTTACGTTTTGCATAACGCCGTGTTTTACAAGTATCGATGCGCCGCCGGGGGATTTTTCTTCGGCCGCCTGAAAAACGAATCGCAGTGCGCTAAGATTTATGGAATTTTTAAAAGCGTCGTAATTATCTATAACGGCGCATAAAGCGCCGTATAAAGCGGTCATATGAACGTCATGGCCGCAGGCATGCATTTTAGCGGTTATTTTAGAGCGGAAATCGAGGCCCGTTTCTTCGATCACCGGCAGCGCGTCCATATCGGCGCGAAGGACAGCGGCGCCCGAAGCGTAACCGTCGTTTTTAAATATTACATCGACCCAGAACCCGAAAGTGTCTTCGAATTCTGAAAGTTTAATATATTCTTTTTTAGCTATATTCGCGATTATATAGTTTTTAGTTTCGGCCTCTTCTTCGGAAAGCTCAGGGTTGGCGTGCAGATGGCGCCTGAAATTCAATATAGTTTCGGCCGCGGAATCTATATGCGCTGCCGCGAGTTTATACAGGCCTGTATTTTTTTTAACTCCCGTTTTTTTTTCTGTGCTCATTTTATAACCTCTTATTAAAAGCCTTTGTCGCAGTATTTTCTGACAAGCTCGTATATTTTTTCGTCGCCTTTGGCCTTTGCGGCTATTAAAGGCGTTTTTCCCCTGTAATTGGTATAGTAAGTGTTGGCGCCCTTTTCCAGAAGAAGTTTTACGGTGTCATAATCGCCGGATTCAATGGCGTAATAAAGCGCGTGTTCGTCGTTGAGGTTGGAAGTTTTTATATTGGCCCCTTTATCCAGAAGGGCTTTCACCGATTCACAGCTTCCGCTTCCTGCCGCGAGCATGAGCACAGTCTCCTTTTTTTCGTTGACGGTATTGGCGTTCGCGCCTTTTTTAAGAAGCTCCCTGATTTTTTTTGCGTCGCCTTCCGATGCGGCCTTGATGAGTTCGTTTTTAAGGTCGGATACTTCGGCGTTGAGATCTACCGTAGCGCTCAAATACCCTTCGGCGTCGCCGCTCACTTTAAGTATATAATCGCTGTTCTTTTCTACCGCGAAGTTCAGGTTTAAAACCAGAGCCGCTCCGGCGTCCAGCGAAGGAAGTTTTTCGGCGGGTTTAACCTCTTTTTTCGATTTTATATTTACCAGCGCGATCGGCGGAAAAGGCCCCGATTCCGGCCCCGTATTTCTGGCCGAAAGGCTTATGAAAAAATTGTCGGTCTTCGCTTCCTGCTTACTGAGAGCGCAGTTGATTATTTTATAAACGTAATCGCCGCAGGCGGCCTCGTCGTTCATGCCGTAGGCGGGAACGCGGTTTTCGGCCGCCATGGCTGGCCCGCCGGCGACGAACAAAAGGCACGATAAGGCTGAAACCAATATTGAAATGGATTTTAAAAATTTCATAAAAGACCTCGTTTCGCTGAAAAGCATGTTATTTGTAATTGTTGAATATTTTACGAAATTTATCGAAAACGCTTTCTTTGACGGTTATGGCGCCGAAAGGGCATAACTCCTGACAGCAGAAGCACCTTATGCATTTTTTTAAATCGAATTTAATATATTCTCCGGTTTTCAAATCGATAGCTTTAGCGGGGCATACTTCGAAACATATTTTACAGAACCTGCACTTTTTGATATCATACAATGGCTCGGGAAGGCTGAACCCGCGCAGAACTCGCCTGATGGACTTTAAAACCGGCCACTGAAGATCTATCATTTGCGGAAGTTTAAAACCTGATATATTAAAATCTTCTTTTTTATTTCCGGCGATTTCTATATCATCGATAAAAGCGCCGTCCAGTTTCATTTTACGCGCCACCCGCCCGGTGTAAAAAGCGTCCTGCGATACTTTTATAAGTTCGGCCGCCACGGTATCGAGCGCCACGGAGCTTACGGAACCGGCAAGAATGTTTAATTCGCGCGCTTCGCCGTTAGCCGGCCCGTTTCCCTGCATGCCATAGACCCCGTCGAGTATATTGAACGCGGGAGCGATGGCGAGATTGAGTTCTATAAGCATTCTCGCGAAGAATTCCGCGTCGACGCCGGCCTTGAAATGCCATTGCGGCTTCAAAAGGCCTACCACGGCGCCGAAAGTGTTTTTGACGCTCATAGTAAGAAGCATCTGGCCGTGGGATTTTAACTTGGCGAGATTGACCACTTTATCGGCTTCTATTATTTCCCGGGCCACCTCGAATTTTTTAAATATTCGCTCTTCTGAATTTATCTTTATTTCCGCGCTTTTTTCAAAATTAACGAACCCGGCGCCGAAATTTTTAACGCTGTCGTAAATTCCGCATTTTTTGGCCACCGCAATAGCGCTCGAAAATCCGGGGCTGTCGCCTATGACAATTTTACAGCCGATATCTTTTAAAATGCGGCACATTGCGTGCACTATTTCCGGATGCGTCGTCACGTGCTCGCCCGATCTTCTGGCAAAAAGAAGGTTCGGCTTGAGCAGGACTTTTTCTCCGCGGCTGAAAAATTTTTCCGCGCCGCCGAAATATCCGAATATTTTAACGATATTGTTATAAATTTCGTTTCTGTCGTATGTTTTTGTTTTGACCAGCGCGACTTTCTGCATTTAATTTTTCGCCGGTTCTTTAATGACGCTCACGTAATTGAGCCTCAGGTTGGTTATCATGTTCTGTATTTCCGAAGCTTCCCTGTCGCCGATATGGCCTTTGAGTTTTTCAAGAACCGCGGCCATGCAGTCTATCGAAAACTGCGCCTGCGGAAGGTCGATTTTAATTTCGCCGGCTTTAGGGTCTGCGGCTATTTTTCCGAGGCATATCCAGGCTTTCTGGCCGAGCATCATAGTAAAAGAAAGGGCTATTGAATAAGCGTCGAACTGCGCCATGGTTTGTTCCGCGTTTTGTTCCTGCTGATTGGCATTAGCGTTGTTAGTGGTTTCGGACATTAGTAAAAACACCTCTCTATTTTATTATAGAAGCGTTTAAAACGATAGCTTTGCTGCCGCTTCTTTATAGTTTATTATTTTATCAGATTATGAACAAAAATTCAATAAGCGGCGCATAAAAAAAGGGACTTCTGTTTGAAGTCCCTTTAATTTTTATATGCCGTTTTACTTTAAATTATTTTTTTAAGCTATTAATTGCCTGAAGGAGCCGCAGGCTGTTCGGGAACCGCTTCAGGAGCGGGCGGCGGCGTCATGGCGTTGGGGTCTGCCGGCGGCTGAGCGTCAGGGGCCGGTGCGGGCAGAGCTTCAGCGGCGGCCGGAGCGGGTGCCGGTTCAGGCGCAGGTGCGGGTGTCGCTTTGCTGTCGGCGCGGCCGGCTTTTTTGTCCTGCTTAGGTTTAGCCTTTGATTTATTTTTAGGTTCTTCTTTTGGTTTTTCCGGTTCGGCAGCGGGAGCAGGTGCAGGAGCGGGAGTTACCGCGGGTTCGGGGGCAGGAGCGGGCGCAGGTTCTGCTGCAGCAGCAGGCTGTTCTACGGGTTTTTCTTCTTTAGGAGCCGCGGCCTTTTCTTCGGTTTTCGAGGCGCCGGTTTCTTTTTTAGGTTCGCTCTTTTTAGCTTTAGCTTTGCGGCGGTATTTTTTAACTTTTTTAACGGGTTTTTTCTCGGTTTCGATAACTACCGTTTTGGTTTCGTTTACGATATAGGTATGCGTCATAACGGCTTCGGTTATGAGGTCGTTGATTTTTTCGAGACGGTCGAAATTAGCTTTTTCATAAACGTCGGGATATTTTTGCATGAATTCGGCGAGTTTTCTTTCGTAATCGATGCGTTCGGTTTCAGAGGCCCATCTTCCGAGCGAAGCCACGCGGCTTGGCGTTCTGCGGTCGCGAGCATAGCTGAAGTAGGGTTTGATTTTTACGCTTGCGATCTGGGCCATCATATAATCGAGAAAAAGATCGTCGGTAGCGTTCATCCAGATATACTCGGCGGTTATGATTCTCGAAGCTATCAATTTGGATATTTCGGATTCGGGGCAATAGTGTTTAAGGCGTTTGTTGTAGCTCGAAATTAAATGATCGATCTGCGACTTTAAAATGTCGCGGTTATCGAAATTCAAATTTTTGAATACGGCTTCGGGGAACCTGAACTGGGTTACCGACGCTCCGCCGCCTGCCGCGGCGAGAAAATCAGGCATGAAGATACCGGGTGAAAAGATTACGGGAATTACGATCAGCGTGAAAAGTATCGCTACGATAGAGCGGGGAATGCTGAGAGGAAGAATTTCGGTGATTTTTGAAATTTTTGTTTTTGCCGCATCCATATAATCCGTTTCGGTATGAATGGGGTTTACGACTAAGATTTTAGTTTTGTAAACCGGGTGATTCGTATCGACGGTATGGCTGGTAATTTTGCGGCCGGCCGTATTGACCTCGATATTAGCGGCCTTTTTTTCGAACGTACTCCCGATGGTTTTCTGACCTGATTGATTTTGTGACATTATCCACTCCCCCTTGATTTAATAGATAACCTCCGTGTGGATATATCACTCCGTTGAGATAAGCCAATGTGCAAAAAAATATAAGGCGATTTTATCAAAAACTGACTTAAAAGTCAATTTAAAATATCCGTAAGTTGAATTTTTACCCTTATTCTGTTATACTTTTATTTCAATCATAAAAATAGAAAGAGCGCAAATCATATGCTTAACTTTAGTATAACACTAATCCTGTTCAGTTTGTTAGAGGTAAGTTCAAAACCTTTGATGTTTTTTTTAGACCCGGTTGTACTTACCTTCTACAGGTTTCTTCTGGGCCTTTTAACTATGATAGCTTTCGCTTATCATAAAAATATCCTTTCCGATATAAAAAAAATTTCATATTCGGATTTTAAAATTTTATCCTTTCTCGGAATAATTAACATCGCCCTGGCGATGTCTTCGCTCCAGCTCGCCGTTAAATACAGCAACGCCGCGACTGCGGCGGTAATATTTTGCTCCAACCCGTTTTTCGTTTTTATTTTTTCAATACTGAGCAAAAGTGAAAAGTTTAATTTAAAATGTTTTTCAGGCGTCGTCCTGGGAATCGCCGGAGTAGTCCTGGTTATGTCCAGGCACGGATTTCATATTAGCCACGGAGCATTATTCGCCGTTATGGCTTCGATGCTTTTCGCCTTTTATATCATAGTCAATAAAAAAGTTTCAGCGAACTGCCGGCCTGTTATCGTTAATATAGTTTCTTTTTTCGCGGGGCTTGCGGTTACCGCCGCATATCTATTAATATCCGCAAAAGGCCTGTATCTGCCTTCCGAGATTTTTACCTCATATAAGTATATTATGATTCTTTTATTTTTAGGAATAGCGGTGAGCGGTTTCGGTTATATAACTTTTATCAATACCATTAAAAAATACACGCCTATTTCAGCTTCGGTTATTTTTTTATTAAAACCGGCGCTGGCTACGATATTTTCGCTTGTATTCCTGGGCGAAAAATTGGGCGCTTTATTTTATTACGGGCTGTTATTGATTATGAGCGGCAGCTGGCTTATTTTAAGCTCTAAATACTATAAAACAAATTGAACCGCGCCGTACATTTTTTAATTTTTACTTAACGGCAGGGAACTTTCAAACGATTTTTCTTTAAGAAAATCGATTACGGTTTTTAATTCCGTTTCGGCTCTATTATAGGCGGCTTCGAATTCGTATAAAAATTCTTCTTTATATCTTGTAAGGCTTTCTATTTCGTTGCAATACGTCATAAGCGTTTCGGCCCCGACGCTTCCGGCGAGAGATTTTAGAGAGTGGGCGCATCTGGCGACGGTTTCGATATTAGAGCCGTTGAAAGCGGTTTTCATATTAGCCATATATTGGCCGGCGCTTTCTATAAATAGCCCGCATACCTCTTCGTATAAAGACTCTATATGCCCCAGCCTTTTTAAAGCCAGGTGCTTATTTATACATTGTAAAGCAGGCGCCGGCGAAGGTTGCGGTATTTCCTTTTTTTGAACGTTGCCGAAGTTTTCGATCATTTCATATAATTTTTCGGAGTCGAGCGGTTTTGAAATATATGCGTTCATTCCGCTCGCGATACAGCGTTCCCTGTCGCCTTTCATGGCGCTCGCGGTCATGGCTATTATAGGTACATCCGTCTGGATATGCTCCGGATTTCCTTTTCTTATTCTGGCCGCAGCTTCCAGCCCGTCCAGCACCGGCATTTGAACGTCCATTAACACCAGGTCGAAACGGTCGCGGCTCAATGCCTCTATAGCGGCCTCGCCGTTGTCGGCAATAAAAACGCAATAGCCTCTCAGCTGCAAAAGTTTTAAGGCCACCTGCTGATTTAAAGGATTGTCTTCGACGAGAAGTATTTTTAAGGAAGGTTTTTCACGGCCGAAAGCGCGGTGCGATTCGCCTCGGTTAACGAGTTCATTTTCAGGCGGGTTCAATGAAGGGATTTTGTCGTGGAACGCGGCGCAGAGTGTATTAAATAGCGTCGAAGACGTCAAAGGCTTGAAATTCACTAATACGCCCATATTTTCGAGTTCATTTCTTTCGTCGATAACGTCGTTGGAGCTTAAAATAATAATTTTAAGCTCGTCATATTTTTTATTCAGCCTTATATTGCGGACCGTTTGAGCCCCGCTGATGCCGGGCATCATATAATCTATTATCATAACCGAAAATTTATTTTTACCCTTAAAATTTTCGAGCTTTTCTATGCCGTCGAATCCGTTGGAGGCTTCAATAACTGAAAATCCGAAATTTTGAAGCATTTCACGCAGTATGAAAAGGTTGGTGGCGTTATCGTCCACTATCAACGCGTAATGCCCCTTGAAATCGCCGGCCGCTTTCAGCTCAAAAATTCTGTCTTGGACGACTTCGAATTGCGCCGTGAAATAAAAAGAGCTTCCGCGCCCCGGAACGCTTTCAACCCATATTTTTCCGCCCATTTTATCGACCAGCATCTTGCTGATGGCAAGCCCGAGGCCGCTGCCTCCGAACTTTCTGGTCACCGACCCGTCCGCCTGGGTGAAACGGTCGAATATATAAGCTATTTTTTCGGGTTCTATCCCGATTCCGGTATCGGAAACGCAAAAAGTCAACTCGGCCTTTCCGCTTGAAGTTTTTCCGCGGGTTATGTAAAGGATTATCTCGCCGTCTTTAGTGAATTTAAACGCGTTTCCTATAAGGTTTACAAGTATCTGCTTCAGCCTGCCCGGATCGCCTTTTAAGGTTTTAGGCATGTCGGCTTCGCAGTTTAAAAATAATTTGATACCCCTTGCGGCGGACTGCGAATTGAACATGCTAAGAACCTGTTCTATGAGGTACTCTAAATTAAATTCCTTGCATTCGAGTTCGAGCCGTCCGCATTCTATTTTTGAGATGTCTAAAATATCGTTTACAAGCATCAGAAGTGAATCTGCCGCCTGTTTTATGATATTCACGTTAGAAACGGTCCGGGCGTCGAGCTCGCCGGACATTGAAAGAATGTCGCTCATGCCTATTATAGCGTTCATGGGAGTTCTGATTTCATGGCTCATGTTTGCTATAAACTCGCTCTTTACGGTATTAGCCCGTTCAGCCTCTTCCTTCGAGCGTTTCAATTCCGCAAGCGTTTTTTTAGTTTCGGTGATATCGCGCATAATTACCGCGCGCAGGACTTCGCCCATATATCTTACAAGCCTGACTTTGAGCTCGATGTCGATAACTGAGCCGTCTTTTTTTACGCCCCTCAGCTCATAGCTGTCAGTTATATTATCTTTGATTTTAGCTTTGCAGATTTCAGCCGATTCCGGTGTTAGAAAAGAAAAGGCGTTTTTATCGATTATTTCGCCCACAGAGCTGTAGCCAAGCATCCTGGCGAAATTATCGTTGGCTTTTATTATGACGCCGTCTTTGTGGATCAAAATGCTTTCGAATGTGATGCGTGAAAAGAAATCATAATCCGAATTGATTTCAACTATAGCGTTATCGTCGAATTTATCCGGATTTTGCATAATTTCAACCTCGCGTTAAAGCATTCGCATATGATTAACAGAGAACATCAATTAATTATTTATTCAAGCCATATTATCAATTACCGGGACGATTGTCAATATCTTTTTATTTATAAGCCTTTAAAGCTTTTCTTCCTTGGAATAGGGTTTGCCTAGATCGTGCGGCGGCAGAGCTTTTCCAACAAAACCGGCGAGTATGACCAGCGTAAGAATATATGGAAGCATCTGTATGAACTGAGAAGGGACCACGTATCCGAAAATAACCAGGGAAGTCACGAAAGTTTCGGCGGCCTGGGCGAATCCGAAAAACAACGAGGCCGCGAATACGTTCAAGGGCTTCCATTTGCCGATTATCATGGTGGCCAGGGCTATGTATCCGCGGCCGGCGGTCATGTCTTTTCTGAAATTGCCTGAAAGCGAAAGGGATAAAAAAGCGCCCGCGAGCCCCGCGAGAAGGCCCGAAATAATGACGCCTGCGTATCTCATTTTAGACACGTTGATTCCGAGAGTGTCGGCGGCCTGGGCGTGTTCGCCCACCGCGCGCAGCCTGAGGCCGAAAACGGTTTTAAATAAAACCGCGTTGGATATGAAAACTATTATTATGCCTATCAAAATAAGCGGCGAAAAATCGAGGGCTTTATAAAGCAGGGTGTTTTTAGAGTCGGAAGCGAGCCCTATCATAGCATTGATATTAGGTATGGTAACCACGTTTTCCGAAGTGCCCCTCATGCCGAATATTATTTCGACCAGAAAAACAGTGAGGCCGGAAGCGAGCATATTAAGCGCGACGCCGGAAACCACCTGATTGGCTTTATATTTGATGCATATAAGCGCGTGGATCGCCGAAAAAACCCCGGCCCCGGCGATTGCGGCCAGAACGCCCATCCACGGAGACGCCGTGTAGTAGGCTCCTATTACTCCGCAGAAAGCGCCGATGAGCATCATCGCTTCAAGCGCGATATTTATGACTCCGCATCGTTCGCTGAAAATCGCTCCAGTTCCGGTTATGAATAACGGCGCGGCCATTGACAACGTGGATATTATAATTCTGAGCGCGTAATCTTGCATATGATAATTCCTTACTTTAATTTAATCTTTTAACTTCAGTATGTTTTTCACTATCCTGTCGGCGGCCATGAAAAATATTATCACGGCCTGTATGATTATAACCAGCTCGACCGGTATTCCTATTTCACGGTTCATGAATGCGCCGCCGGTCTTTAAGAAACCGAACAGAAGGGCGCTGAATATTACACCTATGGGATTATTGTTCACCAGAAGCGCCACCGCTATGCCGTCGAAACCGTATCCCACGAAAGCCGTGCTGTTATATTTTGAAAAGACGCCCATCACGCGCTCCGCGCCGCCAAGGCCGGCCAGCGCGCCAGATACGAACATGGCGAAAATCATCATTTTAGAAACGCTGACGCCGCTGTATTCGGCCGCGGCGGCGTTAAGGCCGACGGCCCTTATGTTAAAGCCCGTGGTGGTTTTATAAAGAAGGAGCCATATGAACAGCGCGGCCAATATGGCTATTATAAGCCCGTAATTAAGGGCATGCCTGTGAAAGAAAGGCGCAAGGACTGCGCTCGATAATATTTGCTTGGTCTGCGGGTTCGGGCCGTTTTCTTTGAAGCACGGCAGCAGCACGAGGTATCCCAGCAGCGCGTAAGCCGCGTAATTTAACATGATGGTGCTTATGACCTCGTGTATATCGAAACGCGTTTTGAGCCATCCGGCGATCGCCGCGAAAAGCCCCGCGCTTATTACGGCGGCAAGGATCACCAGCGGCACATGGACGAAAGAGCTGACGTTGATATAATAGCCGAACGCCGCGGCGGCGAACGCGCCTATCATGAGCTGGCTCTCGCCGCCTATATTGAACAATCCGCAGTTAAAAGCGAACGCGACCGCGAGGCCCGTGAAAATAAGCGGCGTGGCCGAAAGTAAAAGATTGAGCGCGGCCGTTTTAGAACCGAACGCGCCCGTCACTATGGCGCCGAGCGCCGCGAAAGGCGATTCGCCGATGGCCAGTATGACTATCGCCGCGAAAAGAAAGGCTATAGCTATGGCTAAAAGCGGAAGAAGAATGAAATCGAGGCGGCGGCTGAATTTAGCGGCGGCGAAAATAGCCGCGAATATTATAAAAACGGCACTGACCGGCCATATATTATTGAACTGGTAAAATAAGTCCATATTAGACTGGGCGTTCAGCACGAATTCGTTAACGGTGAAAGAGCCGAACTGCCTTGAAAGATTTTTCTTGTCGCGCTGTATCTTGATGACGGGCGAGGGCAGCTCGAATTCAAAGCGCGCAATAACCGAATCCATTATTTCACGGTCGTAATATTGCGGTATGCTCTGTTTTATCTGCTGGCGGGCGGTAAAGTAGAAGTCTTTTTCGACCATCAATATTCCGGCGCATTCTTCGGCGTCTTCGAAATTTTTAGATAATTTTACGAGTCCGTTGTCTATTTTTTCTTCCAGAACCGAATTTTCGCCCGTCCCCGGACGCAGGTTCTCTCCGAAAAATTCTCTTATGGAAAATTCGACCGTTTTAGCGTCGCCCGGCGTTATAACTTCGCGATGCATGGCGCCTTCGGCCGATATTTTAGATTTGACGGTTATGACGGTCTTTCCCGCGGCGTTCGTCTGCGCGGATAAAGGCCGGGCCTGAATAAATAAACATAAAAACGGCGCCGCCGCCAGCGCTAAAATAATAATGGCTTTCAGCGCATAAGAAAGACGCGCGCCTGCGTTTTTATAATATGGAAATTTAAGCATTTTTATCACTGACTTTCCCGCCGTCCGTTTTATTTTTAGATATCCCGACCATTAACAGACCCAGCTTTTCTTCGCTGGCGTCCGCGGCGTTCATCACTTCTAACAGCTCGCCGTTGTATATTACGCCGATGCGGTCGGAAAGATTTATTATCTCTGAAAGTTCCGCCGATATCAATAAAATAGCCACTCCCGAGTCGCGCAGCTCTATTATTTTTTTATGGATGAATTCTATCGCGCCTATGTCCACGCCGCGGGTAGGCTGCGCTATTATAATAAATTCAGGCTGCTTCGACAGTTCCCGCGCGATAACGATTTTCTGCTGGTTGCCGCCGGAAAGGTTTTGAGCTTTAATTTCGGCCGAGCCGCACCTTATGTCGAACGCGCCTATTTTATCGGCTGCGTTTTTATTTATCGCGCCGGAATTTATCATTCCGAGAGGGTTGGCGAAAGGCCATTTATGAATAAGGCTTGTTACCAGGTTTTCTTTTATATTGAATTTAAGCTGCAGCCCTCTTTTATGACGGTCTTCGGGAATATGAGCCACGCGGTTGTCATAAATTTTATACGGCGATAATCCCGTGATATCAGTTTCTTTCATGTCATTATCGAAAAGCTTTATCGCGCCGCCGCAGGGCTTTCTCATGCCGCCAAGAACGTCTAAAAGCTCCGACTGGCCGTTTCCTTCGACGCCCGCAATGGCGAACACCTCGCCGCGGCGGATCTGGAACGATAGATTCTTGAGGCATTTCAGGCCTTTATCGTTATAAGCTTCGAGAGCGTTTACGGATATTTTTACTTCTCCGGGTTCGCAGGGCTTTTTATCTACTTTAAAAGAGACTTCGCGCCCTACCATCATCTTAGCTATTTCGTTTTCGTCCACGTCGCGGGTCGCCCTGGTGCCTATGGTTTTTCCTGCGCGTATGACGGTTATTTCATCGGTTATGCGCTTGACTTCCCTTAGTTTATGGCTTATAAACACTATGGTTACGCCATCTTTTCTGAGCTTGTCCATTATCTTGAGCAGATCGCCGACTTCCTGCGGGGTAAGAACGGCCGTAGGCTCGTCCAGAACTATAATGCGGGCCCCGCGGTACAGCGTTTTTAAAATTTCGACCCTTTGCGCCAGGCCGACGGAAATAGAATCTATTCTGGCGTCGGGATCGACTTTGAGCCCGTAACGCTCGGACAATTCCACCACGAAAGAGCGCGCCTTTTTATAATCGAGAAAAAGCCCGCCCTCGGGCTCGCTGCCAAGTATTATATTTTCGGTTACAGTGAGCGGGCCGGCCAGCATGAAATGCTGGTGGACCATTCCGATTCCGGCTTCTATGGCGTCTTTTGGGCCGTCAAATCTTACCTGCTTTTCGTCTATGAAAATTTCTCCGCTGTCAGGTTCCAGCAGGCCGTAAAGAATATTCATAAGAGTGGATTTTCCGGCGCCGTTTTCGCCGACCAGACCGTGTATGGTGTTTTTTTTAACCGAAAAAGTTATATTATCGTTCGCCACGACTTTTTTAAAACTTTTAGATATGGCGCGCATTGAAAGGGCGTACATTTTATCTCCTTAAACAAATGACTGTTATAGAAATCCTGATCTTACATATCTCCCGATTCGCCGGACATGCTCGCTACGTCGAAATATTCGTTGGTTTCGCTCGCGCGCTTATGGTAATAAAGCATCTGGTAAAGTCTTGTGATGGCATAAAGCGCGCCGAGCGGTATGGCTACGAAATATATTACGTAGTTCAAGAGCGAAATAAGATAATACCCGGCGTTTGAAAAATCTCCGCCGACAGATGCGGCCCATGGAAGAGTGAAAGCGGGTACCGGCGCGAACGCGTTGATATTCCAGATTATAGTGGCTATGGATATGTAGTTTACGAAAATATTAGGGAAAACGGAGGCCGAAGTAGTCCATTCAAGGCCCTGGGAACGCTTTTTAGTGAAAGGATAAAAGAGATTCGAGCCGAGATGGCCGGTCTGGTCGACCAAAATATGCGACCACAGCGCGAGTATCGCCATGAAAAATGCATTGATCGCCAGCGGGTTAAAAAACTCCTTTAAATTGCCGGCGAAAAGTCCTGCCCATCCCGCGTATATGGCAAAACCCAGAGGGCCCATAATTAACCCTAGCGTGAGGCTGTGCGACCACTGGCGGTGCCACGGAATGAAATCTATTCTGACCTTGTCGTCTTCGAATTCGAACGCGAAATCGGGGCCCGAAAAAATGCCGACTTCGGTGTCCTGATAATAAGTGTTTAAAATATCGGCTTTGAATTTTGCCGTATGAAAGTGGTTTTCTAACGGCCTGCTGTCGGGAACCGAAGGAAGATGATCGATAAGTTTTTCAAGAGTTTTGGCGGCGCCGACCTCTTCGATGGATTTTTTCATGGTCATGTAGTCCGGCAGATAGTCGAGACGCTCCATAACATGGCTCATCGTTTTGATTGAGCCTATCATGACGGTTATTTCTTTTCTTTTGTCGTCAACGAATATATTGATGGTTCTGTAAAAACTACCCGAAAGCCTTATTATATCGACTTTAAGATAGACGGTTTTTTTCTGCTCGAAAGCTTCGTCGATGGCTTTAGCGTAACCTTCGGCTATTATCTTTGGATCGAGGTTGTTTTCGTCAATCCTTAAAACGTGATCGTGTTTCCAGAAATAGCGGGCGAAACGGAAATCGAGCGTGTCGCATGATATTCCAAAAAGGCCGCCTATAGGTAAAAAGAAAGATTTATTCATAAAAACCGACTGCATTCCGACCGGAAAACACGAAGCGGTGGCTACGCCTGTTAAAAAATGGGTTATGCCTTTCATTTTCTTACCTCTATTTCATTTTTAATTGTTAAATCAACGAATAAATTATAAAGTAATTTTCATTATTTTTCAAGTTTATTATAAAAAATAATAAAAGTTTATTATAATTTAAAATTTTTGTGATATACTATGGATAAAAATAAAAAGGCGAAAGCCCTTTTGAGAAAGGTGAGTTTTATGCCCTCTTTTCGGGAAGATATAATAAAAATAAAACAAGGCCTTATAAACGGCCTGCAGATAAAAATTGAAAAAGCTTCCGCCGAAACTAAAAGGCTTGAAAAAAACGATTTCACATTTTCTAATTTAAGGCTTGTAATATTTTCCGTCATATTATTTTCAATATGGCTTTTTTTAAATCACGACGAATTTACAGGCGCACTCGTCGGAATAAATTCCGCTATCGCTTTTGCCGGAGTAGTATATTATCATAACATAATATTCGAAAAACTTAAAAAAACCAGGGCGGGCCTTGTACTGGCCCGCGAAAGAAAAGCCAGATGCGAAGAAAATATCGAAGGGCATAAAGACGCCGAAAAGTTTTTCGTCAAAGAAGTTATCGATCATCCTGCCCTCGCGGGCGGCCCAACGGAATCTTCAGAAGGCGATTCCTATGAAATAAGCGGCGAAATACTCAACGATCTGGATTTTTACGGCGGCGACGCCAACCTGTTTTCGCTTTATAACACCGCCCAGACCTCCGTCGGAATAAAGAAATTTTATAATTATTTAAAAACGCCGCTGTTGAACGCAGAGGCCATTAAAAACCGGCAATGCGCCGTTAAGGAGCTCGCAGGTTCAGCCGATTTCATAGACGCGGCCATGCTCGAGCTTTATCATTTAAGGGGCCGCCGTTTCAGCGAATTCGTTTCGGCAATCACTTCACCACGCGTTCTGCCGCATAACGTTTTTTTTAAAACGCTTCTGGCCGCGCTTTCCGTTTCGGCTATAGCCACGCTTGCCGCGGGTTACTACAACGCTTTCGCTTTGGTTTATTGCTTTAATTTCGCTATCATCGCTATATTTTTTGAAAAATGCGCCGCAGTTAAAAAAAATTATCTTTCAATGTCTTATTTTGCCAGGCCCTTTGCCAATTTAAGCGAGATGTTTTACCGTTCGGGCTTCGATTCGGATATATTAAAAAAATTAAGCGCGGCTTTCGGCGGCCGGACGAACGCCGGCGATATAAAAACCGGCAGGCCTTTTTATAAAAAACTCGGAGTTATAGCCAGAATAGCAGATTTTATGCTGATCCCCATGCCCGTCATACTCGACGCCATCATTTTATCGGAACTTTTGCTCTGCGAGCGCATCGAGCGTAAAACCTCCGAAATAAAAGACGAACTGATCGCTTTTATAAAGGCCCTTGGCGAATTCGAATCCCTCGCCTCCCTCGCCAATATTAAAATAGACCTTCCGGAATATAACTTCGCCGAAATCATTTCAGACGGGCCGCAGACGCTTAAAGTATCCGGCGCCATACATCCTCTGATAAAATTCGATAAAGCCGTCGAAAACGGCATCGTTTTTGACGAACATCTCGACATCGCCATTATTACGGGCTCTAATATGTCGGGCAAATCCACTTTTTTAAAGTCGGTCGCGATAAGCGTAGTCCTTTCTCAAATAGGCGCTCCGGCGCGCGTGGAAAAAATGGAATTAACTCCGTTCGTGCTTCTTACCGATATCAGGATAACCGATTCTATAAAAGCCGGCGTAAGCCATTTTTATTCGGAACTGCTCAGGGTTAAAGCCGTAACCGATAAACTCGACAGCGTAAAAAACGTATTCGCCATCTTCGACGAACTATTCCACGGAACCAACAGCCGCGAACGGCTCGCGCTGTGCCGCGCCACATTGGAATATTTTCAGAAGAGCGGCGGAAAATTCGTTATGGCCACGCACGACAAAGAGCTGACCTCGCTCGGCGACAGCCCCGAAGCGCCCGCGGTCAAAAACTATCACTTCGAAGAAAAAATCGAAGGGCTCGACAGCTTTTTTACGTACAGGCTTATAAAAGGGCCGGTGACGGCCGTTAACGCGGTCAAGCTTGCCCAGAAATGCGGCCTGCCTGAAGAAATTTATAAAAGGGCCGCGCAATTAAGCTAAAGAAAAAAGTCATAAAATATAAATACAGGGGGAAGCGTTATGATTAAAAAATCCGGTAAAAATCGTTTTAAGTTTTCAGCTGCATTGCTGGCGTCGGTTTTATATGTTCTATTGTTCCAGGCAGGTTCTTTCGGCGCGCCTTTTCATCAGAGCGTACTCGACGGCCTCAAAGAAATAGATTCCAGCCGCGTCACCATAGTCGAATCAACTCCGCCCGAATTGAATTCGCCCGCGGAAGCGAACTCCGAAGAAGCTTTCACTTCGCTCATGGACGCCGCTAAAGAAGAAATAATATTCGAAACTTATTATATTCAAAAAAGCGTATCTTCTAAATTTCTCGATTCCATTAGAAACGCCGCCGGACGAGGCGTTAAAATAAAACTGCTTCTGGCCGATATTCTTCACGCCGATAAAACGCTCGCGGTCGAACTAAGCTCAAAATATTCCAATATAGACGTGCGTTTTTTAGATCTTAAAAAGTTCAGCTACCTTTACGGCTCGATCCATTGCAAAACTATTCTCGTCGATAACAGATACACCGTCGTCGGCGGCACCAACTACAGCTTTATGGGATTTTTCGAAAACCGCGAAACCGCCGTCATCATCGACGACGCCGATTTCGCCTTTAATATGAAAAAAATCTTCGAACTCGACTGGGACATAGCCGGCGTTCTCGATTCAAACGGCAAACCCGCGCCGGATTATAAAAATTACATGCCGCGCGCTTCGGACTTTTTGCTCGTCGAAGCCGCGCCCGGCGTATTGAACAACCCTTATATAGCCAACTATCAGCCCACGCTTTCTTATTTATTCGACCGCGCCGAAAAATCAATATTTTTTGAAATCGATTATTACTCCGATTTCGGCGGGATCTATGAAAGCCTCAAAAATGCCAGAGCGCGCGGAGTCGAAGTTAAAATAATAATAGAGGAACGCTCTTACTTCGACGAAAATCCCCTGTACCAATCCGCCCGCAACGGCATAGACAGGCTTATACAAGACAGTTTCGACGTGTATCTATTCAACCTCGCGCCCATGGGCGTCGTCGAAAACCGCGGCATGATGCATTCCAAAGCGGCCGTCGTAGATTCAGACCTCGTTTACGTTGGAAGCGCTAATATTTCCAAAAGCGGATTTTTATATTCGCGCGAGGCCGGCGTTATCTTCAAATCAAAAAACATCGCCGCAAGACTTCTCGATATATTCAACTCCGATCTTAAAAATCCATTCTGCGTCCGCGGCGCCGACGCGGTTAAAAACCGTTATTCTTATTCGCGTTATAAAGAAAATCAAAATAAAGACAATACTATTTACCTTCGCAAAAACGAAACTTTGAAAAAAGTCGACTCCATCATAATATATAACTCTAAATCAAAAAGCTTTAAAACTTACGACTATACGACCGCCAGATAATGCTTTACTTAAAAACGGCCCGGCGTTTATATATATTTTTTTTAATATCGGTTCTGGCATCGCTTTGCCCGGCCGCCGCCGAAGATTTCAAGACAGCCGCAAATAGCCCGGCCGCTAAAATTACCGGGCGTATCGAAACCTTAATGACGGAAGAAAACATTGCGGGCGCGGCCGTTTTTATAGTTAAAAACGGCGCGCACGTTTATTCGCGCGCCTTCGGATTCGCCGATACCGGCAATAAAATCAAATTCACATTCGATAAGACCGTTTTTCCGGCCGGATCGCTTTCAAAAGTCATTACCGCCCTCGGCGTACTTAAACTCGTAGAAAACGGCGCGCTCAATCTAAAAACTCCGGCCGCAGATTACTTCGCAAATTCAGTCCTGCCGGAAACGGTCTCCATCGCAAGCCTTATCACGCATTCCTCGGGGCTCGCCAACTGCTCTAAACTATACGCTTCAAATCAAAACGCGGCCGCAAAAACCCCGCGCATGAAAAATTTTATCGAAAAAAACTTTCCGCGCTTCGACGCGCGGGCCGTTAACGTAAAATTCGAATATTCTAATTTTAACTACGCTCTTCTGGGGCATATAATAGAAACAACCGTCGATAAGAATTTCGATGATTATATTAAAACTGCTTTACTAGACGCGCTTTCAATGCGGTATAGCTCGTTCGATCGCGATTATTTTTTTAAAAATTCCGCCGGTGAACGTTATGAAGTTTTTTTCGCGGCACCCGGCGGTTCCGTTTCTTATGACGCCTGCGAAGGCGCCGGCTTTAAACGCCACAATATGCCGCCGGCTTCCGGCCTTATAACCTGCGCCGCCGACATTAGCGGCCTCGCGTGCTTTCTGACTTCGTTAAACGCCCTAAACTCCCATAAAACCATAGACGCCTCGCTCGCCAGAGCCGCCGCACGCCTGTTCGAAAAGGCCTTGCCGGTAAAAAAAGGCGCGGCGCCGGTTCTTGATAAATTTCCCGAAATAGATTTTATGACATACGGATTGCGACACTCGCTATATAAATCCCATAGGGTTTTCTGGCATACCGGGAGCGTTAATGGATTCTCCTGCGGCCTGTACATAGCCGCGGAAAACGGGCTCGCCTTTTTCACGGCATATAACTCGTCCAACGCCAAATTCAGACAGAGACTCGTAAAATATTTATTTGACGAATTTTTTACAGCCGTTAAATAAGAATTTGCATTTCCATTCGGCTGCTTTAACGCTTAATTTTTCGTATTATTACGTCGGGCTTATTCGAAGTGATTCCGTTCAGGCCGTAAGAATCTAAAACTGCCGCGGCCGCCGGCTCGTCGACCGTCCATACATAAAACTTTAGCCCTGCGTCTTTCGCTTTTTTTACGAACGAAGCCGAAGCCTGCTTATAGTCGAGGTCCAGGCCGTCAAGATTATTCCTCACGGCTATTTCAATAGCGTCTTCTACCGACGCGCCCTGAAAAAATTTCGAGCCCGGAATCCAGTAAGATTCACAGCGCGGCAACGCTATTTTCGCCATAGCGGCTACGTCGAGGCCGAAACTTATAATGGCCGTATTCCCTCTGCGGCCCGATTTTTCCAGTACGGCGCCGATAACGCCAAAAATCTCCACGCCGCATTTCACCTCTATAAATAATTTTTTGTCCGCCGGTATTATCGCCAGAACCTCTTCAAGCAAAGGTATTTTTTCACCCGCAAACGCAGCCGACTTGAACGACCCCGCGTCTATTTTTTTAAGCTCTTCCCACCCGGCTTCAGCCACTTTTAAATCGGCCGCGCCGCCGCTTATGCGTCTGGTGTCTTTATCATGTATAACGGCTATTTTACCGTCTTTCGTCAGATGCACGTCTATTTCAACGCCGTCGACGCCGCACTCCAGCGCTTTTTTAATGGACGAAATAGTGTTTTCCGGAGCGTAAAAAGCAGCGCCGCGATGGCCTATCACTTCAGCGGCCGTAACGGGCCGAACGATCGCTAAAATAAAAAAAATTACGGTTAAAGTTAAAAACGAAAACATAAACGCCTGACCTTTCATGATAATACCTCGTTCATTAAAAATTTACGTCTTTTTAAAAGAATCTAATATATGCATAAAAGCGAGCCATGGATGATATATCATCATCCTCGGGCCGCTGTAACGCATCACCGCCTTTATTTTATCGCGCATGTCCTTTTTATAGCAATGAATTTTGCATTTCGAACACGCGGGCTTATTTTCGCCGAAAGTGCATCTTTCAAGACGCTCCGTGGCGTATTTTAAAAGTTCGCCGCAGCCGCCGCAAAGCCCACCGGCCTTTGAAGCGTCATTGTGAAACGCCCCGCAATAAATATGAATCATGTACTCAATTGTTTTCTTTTCGCGCTCTATGCGTGCCATTATATAACCTGCCGTTTTGTTGAATTTTATTTTTTTTGATAAGGGAAGGCGAGGTGCCAAAGGCCCCTCCCTTCCCTTAAAATCCCTTCCAACCCCGAATTAGCCTGACGCTTTATGCTTGCGAATTGCCGGCTTTTCTGCCGGAGCTTTAATGTCATTATGCTCTTTTCGGTAATTGCCTCAAATTTCTCTGCTGCATTTCGTTCATTTGCAGACGCGCACACGCGCGCGTCTGCGCTGCAATAATGGCTTACTGGTTAGTTAACTTAAGGGTTTTATATTTACCTTTAGGTTAATCAATCTTTGTTTAATTTGATTTTAAACTATTAGCAGGGGCCAGACAAAATTTTTGAGGGGTGTAGCGGAGGCCCTGGAGCCCAGGGATGGGCGTGAAGGGCCGAGCTCAAGCGGCGAAAATCCCGGAGGGATTTTCGAACGAGTCCCCGAAAAAATTTGTCTGGCGCCCTGCCCAAACTACCTGCTTAAAATTCAAGGTAACTTGTTTAAAATTTAAATAATTGTCAATAAAATTTTAAGAGCTGCATCCATGAGTTATTTAATTTATGTATAATGCTCGCAAAGCAAGCCCCAGCCTTAACTATTCACTATCTACTATGCACTATTCACTGCTAAATTTCCCCGGAGGGATTTTCAAACGAATCCGAAAAAAATTATCTGGCGACCTGACCAAAACTACCCGTTTAAATTGAAAATGAACATCAAAATTATATCAAAAAAAGAACAGATTTAACAACTATTAATTAATTTTTAATTTTTAATTTTTTTTAAAAATCGCGTCAAATGACTTCCATTTTATTTTAAATGTGTTATAATGTTAAAATATGGATAAGGTAATTTTATTTTTGGAAGCATATAAAAAAATCATAATATTCGCCTGCGCCTGCGCTTTTACAGCAGCCGCCGCCGGCGGCTATATATTGTTCGCGCCCGGCGGGCTCTATGAATATTCCGAATCGGTAGAATTTTGCGCGAAATGCCACCTTCATAAATCGCATTACAAAGATTTCAACCACTCGGCTGCGCACCGCACTAAAAAATGCGTGGACTGCCACCTTCCAAATAATAATAAAATCGAGCATTTAATCTGGAAAGGAATCGACGGAAATAAAGACCTCGCGCTTTTTTTCACCGGCAACTTTTCCGATATGCCCGTATTGAGCGATCACGGTAAAAAAGTGGTACGCGACAACTGCATACGCTGCCATAGCGAAGTGGTTTTTAAACTCGACATGGCCGGACGCAACTGCGTGGACTGCCACAGGACCATCAGGCATAAAACGGCCGGAATATATTGATATTTCACCATCTGATTTTTTTAAAAAAACGGCCGCTTAAATATTGAATATTACGAATATTTAATTTTATAATGATAAAGGGGTAAAAGTATGAATATCCAGAAAATAATACTTTCGCTTTGCGCGGCGGCCATTGCGGTATCGATGGCCGTGATATCCGTAGTTTTCATCTACGCGCCTTCCGCCCCGGTAGAAGTAAAAACCGGAGTTATCGCCGCCGGCGAATTCGAGCCGTCAAAATGGGGGCAACTCTACCCGCTCGAATACGACTCCTGGGCAAAAACAAAAGAGCCTCGAAAATCCAATATGAGCAAATATAAAAAAGGCTGGGACGACGACGGCGTCATATACGATAAGTTAAGCGAATTCCCTTACATGGCGCTTTTATTCAACGGCTGGGGCTTCGGCATCGAATATAACGAACCGCGCGGACACCATTATATGATGATCGACCAGAGCGAAGTAGATTCTTCGCGCGTTAAAGCCGGCGGCGCGTGCCTCACCTGCAAAACCCCCTACGCCGATAAACTCGCGCGTGAAACCAAAGGCGCCATATTCAGCGCCTCTTATAAAGACGCAGTTAACATGATACCCGAAAACCATCGCCAACTCGGAGTAGCGTGCATAGACTGCCACGACAATAAAACCATGGATTTAAAAGTTTCAAAGTGGACTATTTTAAAAGGCCTCGAAAATATACTGCATTCCGGATGCTCTAAAGAAGAAATGCGAAACGTGGTATGCGCGCAGTGCCACGTAACCTATATAATCCCAAAAGACGCCGAAATGAAATCCACCGACGTCATATTCCCATGGAAAGGCGGAAAATGGGGCGATATTTCCGTCGAGACTATAATAGCCAATATCAAATCCAGCCCCGCGCACAACGAATGGAAACAGGCAGTCACCGGATTCAAAGTAGGATTCATACGCCACCCCGAATTCGAATTTTTCACCAGAAACAGCACTCACTTTAAAGCCGGAGCGTCCTGCGCCGATTGCCACATGCCGTATAAACGCGTCGGCGCCAATAAAATTTCCGACCACGACGTAAAAAGCCCGCTCAAAGAAAATATGCGCGCCTGCCTTCAGTGCCACGCCGAAACTCCCGACTGGCTCAGGGAACGCGTAAATTCCATACAGGAAAAAACCGTCGCTCTCATGAACAGATCCGGCTACGCCGTAGCTACGGCGGCAAAACTTTTCGAACTCGCCCATAAAGAACAGGAAAAAGGCAAAACTATCGAAGTCGCAATCTACGACAAAGCCAAAGATTATTACCTCGAAGCCTTCTACCGCTCAATATTTCTCGGCGCCGAAAATTCGGTCGGCTTTCACAACCCTCCCGAAGCCATGCGCATAGCCGGCGATTCCGTCGCTTACGCGTCAAAGGCGGAAGCGCTTTTAAGACAGGGCCTCACCAAAGCGGGAGTGGATGTGCCCGTAAATATAAATCTTGAATTATCGAAATATATAAACCAGAGAGGAACTAAAAAACTTAATTTCAGGCCCGAACAGGAATTCGCCGACCCCACTTCAATTCAAGAAACTCTGCTGCCCAAAGAAATGAAAGGTCTGAACTCTAAACTTAATTAAAAGTTTTTTCTCATGAAAGGTGAAGTATGATTAAAAATGATGTCTGGTTCGTATTATACGTCAAAGACCAATCGCGTTCCCGCGATTTTTACGAAAAAACCCTGGGCGTTAAACCTGCGCTGGACGTGCCCGGCATGTGCGCTTTCGAGCTTGCGCCGGGAGTCACTCTCGGCCTGATGCCCGAAAAAAGTATCGCTAAAATACTTGGCGATAAAACCCCCGACCCCGCTTCTACAAACGGCGCCCCGCGCGCCGAACTGTACCTCACGGTCGACGACGTCGATTTATATTACCGGCGGGCGGTCGCAGCCGGCGCGAAACCCGTAAGCGGGCCCGAAGCCCGCGGCTGGGGCGATATAGCGGCGTACGCCGCCGATCCGGATTCGCACATAATAGCCTTCGCCCGAAGAAACGATCAGCCGGATTCGTAAGCCTATTTTTTGGCTCTTATTTATTTTATATGGATAAGTTTATAAGTGAATAGTGTAGAGTGGATAGCGAATAGTTGTTGCTGGGGCTCGCCCTGCGAGCTTTATATATGAAATATTCAAAAACGCCTTATCGAAATTTCCAAAAGTCCTTTAGTTCTAAACTCTTCACTCTGAACTCTTAACTTAATTTAAATATTTTACCCATACGATTTGAAAAAGAACCTATTCTTTTATACGTAAATGCCTGAATCAGCCATAAATTGTATTATTGTATTTACGATTTATTTTGCATTTTTCTTAAATTCATGATATAATTTATTGCTATGCGTCATGTAAAAAATTATTCACGAATAAAGGCGTTTTCGCTAATAGAAATAATGATAGTGCTCGGCATTTTAAGCGTTTTAACCGCTTATGCCATTCCGCAGTATATGAGCTGGTCGCTCGACGCTAAAAAAGCGAGGGCCAAACAAGACCTCGCCACGCTCGCCGAGCAGGTTTCAAAATACGAAGCAGACCAGAACTCCATGGTCAGTAAAGGCACCGTAGAATCCGGAGGAAATGTAAAAATCGACTACGAAGATATACAAAATTCGCCCGATCGAAAAGTCGATTCAGGCGGGCCCAAAATCAAGTATTCAAAAGACTCGGTAATAAGGCTTAAAAGCCTCAGCGAACTCAGGGGAAAATATATGGCCAATCTTGAAAAGCTCCGCGACCCATGGGGATTTGAATACCTCGTGCTTCCCGAAAAAGGCGAAATTATCACTCTCGAACTTTTAGGTTATAAAACGCAGGACGGCACTATGATAAAAATAAACGCCGCGGCAGGAGAAAAGCTCCCGGCTAATCTTCCTCCCGGAGCTAAAATATTATATAAAAAATTTGTCGAAGATTCGCATAAAAAGCCCACGGGCGAGCATCCCAAAATGGTTTATTCGCGGGGGCCAAACGGCCTGGACGAAAAAGGAAAAGGCGACGATCTAAAACATGAATGCAGGCGTTTCAAATACCTTCATTCGGTAATAGAAAACACGCAATAATTTTAAGAACAGGAATTTTTAAATGAGCTCTTATTTTAAACCTACACTCAAACGCTTTTCGGGGCGTTTAATAAATATTTCCTTGACGGCCGCATTAGTTTCAGGCCTTTATACCTGCGGGCCGTTCACGCCTTTATATAAGCCTCCAGACGCTTCGGCCGCCGGGAAAGATTCCCGCGAAATATCAGAATCCGACAGCCTCGGGCTCATAATCAAATCGATCGAAATGGTCGAAGAAAAGCCTCTAATAGCGGCTATATTCAATATCAAAACCGGAAAAACCATAGAATACACCATTGGCGATTATATCGACGGCCGCCTGGTGCGCGACATTCTCGAAGACCGCGTGGTTTTATACGACGAAATAACCCGCCATCAGTTCGTTTTAATATATAACGACGTGGTGTCGGCCGAAGAAAGCGAAGAAAAAGAGACCAGCCTTATAAGGGTAAAAGAAAAAAAGCGCGATCTCGAAGAAATGAACGTCACCAACATTTTTAATATGGAATTGAGCAAAATGCAGGGCAAAGAGCCTTCAAAATTCGGCGTTTCCGATGCGCAGGCCGAAGAAGA
Source organism: bacterium ADurb.Bin243 (assembly GCA_002069765.1). Classification (GTDB taxonomy): domain Bacteria; phylum Muiribacteriota; class UBA9980; order UBA9980; family UBA9980; genus UBA9980. The sequence continues at coordinate 70,181 of MWBZ01000009.1, read as the reverse complement.
AGCCAGACAAAAAATGAATAACTACACAAGAACTTTCAAAGACAATCCGGACGGATTTAAAACTCAGCCTGCGGCCGGTCCAAAAGACGATACCGCGGAAGCCGTCGTTAAAGATAAAAACGCCCCCACAGTGGAAGTGGAAGTCAAAGAAAAAAAAGAAAAAGCGGCGACGGGCGAAGTGGAAGTTAAAAGCGGCGCAAAAGCAGCTTCCGCAACGGCCGAAGCGGAACTTAAAAAAGCCACGCCGGAGCCCGAACCCAAAACTTCCGGCGCCCCTGTTAACGAAACCGGCCAGAAACGCCAGCCGCCTCCCAGAAAACCTACCGGCGGCCCCGCCGTTGAAAATAAAGGCAAAGCAAAACCCGCGGGAGACGGAATACTGAACGAATAAAACAGGGCGGTTAATTTAATCGATTTGGCAGAACCGTTTTGAAGCGGCAATTTTATGAACGAGTGTTTATTGGCCTAAAAGGCCGGGAACTAAAGATGCGATTGCTCAACCTTTTGATAAACTCCCTTATTTTAAGAAGCCCGCTCGACGCTTCGGAAGAAGTCCCCGCCGAAAAAAACACCGCCGCCAGCGTCACAAACGATTCCGAAGAAAACTCCATGTGGGAAAATTTCAAAAAAACAGGAAATCTCGCCATCCGCGAAAAACTCATATTAAAATACGCTCATTATGTAAAATTCGTGGCCGGAAGAATAAAAATGGGGCTCGCCGATCATATAGAATTCGAAGACCTCGTTTCATGGGGCACTTTCGGCCTGATCAATTCGGTGGACAAATACGACGTATCTATGAACGTAAAGTTCGTGACGTTCGCCACCAAACGCATCCGCGGGGCTATATTCGACGGGCTCAGGCATTTAGACTGGGTGCCGCGCAGAATAAGGGTCAAAACTAAAAAATTGAACGAAGCGCTTTACGAACTCGAAACAAAGCTCGGCCGCCAGCCCGAAGACGAAGAACTCGCCCTGCACCTTGAAATAACTACCGAAGAGCTCGAAAAATTATACGAAGACGAATACGGGTCGCTTATAATGTCGCTGGACGAATCTTACAGCGAAGATATGGACGGGGAGCTGGTCTCCAAATACGAACTGGTCGAAAATCTGGCGGCTAAAAACCCCGAATTCGCCATAGAAAACGACCAGGTAAGAAACATAGTCATAGAAGCCATAGATAAGCTTTCCAGCCAAGAAAGGCTCGTAATCACTTTATATTATTATAACGAACTCACGCTGAAAGAAATATCGGATATAATGAAATTATCCGAGTCGCGCATTTCCCAGCTCCACACAAAATCTATTTTCAGGCTGCGCGGAAGGCTTTCACGGCTTAAAAAAGATATTTTTTAACTTTCTATACTTCACGCTAAAAATTAAATTATATATGGAGGCGTTCTCATTTGGAAAAAAGCTTGATATACGACCATAAAAAAAAGGAAATCGTTTTTTTAGACCAGCGGAAGCTTCCTCTGGTAAAAGAAAACGTTAAATGCCGCACTTTCGGCGAAATGCGCGAGGCCATATACGAAATGAAGCTGCGCGGCGCTCCGCTTATCGGCGTGGCGGGGGCGTTCGGCCTGCTTTTATGGTGCTTTGAAAACCGCTCCAGATACGGCGATTCAAATACAGATAAATTCGCGCGCGACTTCGCGAAAGCCTGCGAACTCATGGAAGGCACCCGACCTACGGCCGTAAATTTAAGATGGGCGTGCCGAAAAGTTTTAGAAAGCGTGGCCGGCGATAAATCACGGAAAATAGATTCGATAATCGGGTCGCTCGAAAAACTCTGCGTTAAAATGGACGCCGAAGACATATCAATATGCGAAGCCATAGGGCGCCACGGCGCAAAATACCTCAAAGCCGCGCACGGCAAAAACCTCCGCATCCTCACGCACTGCAATGCCGGCGCCCTTGCCACATGCGGCTACGGAACGGCGCTCGGCGTCATTCGCGCGGCGCATGAAATGAAGATATTAAAGCACGTGCTGGCCGACGAAACCAGGCCCTACCTCCAGGGCGCGCGCATAACGGCTTTCGAGCTATCGCAGGATAAAATAGATTATTTTCTTATCTGCGACAATATGGCGGGCTGGCTTATGAAAAAAGGCGAAATCGACGTAGTGATCACCGGCGCGGACAGAATAGCCGCCAATGGAGATTCCGCAAATAAAATAGGCACATATTCGCTTTCGGTGCTGGCGCATGAAAATAAAATACCGTTTTATATAGCCGCTCCCGAATCCACTTTCGATCTAACTCTTAAAAACGGCGAGGGGATACCTATCGAAGAAAGGACCGAAACCGAAGTCACTACCATCGGCGGAGCCAGAATCACGCCGCACGGCGCTAAAGTAAAAAACCCGGCGTTCGACGTTTCGCCCGCTAAATATATAAGCGCCATAATGACCGAAAAGGGCGTAATAGAAAAGCCTTTCGTTAAAAATATCAAAAAACTTTTCGGAGAGTAAGAGCATGAATAAATACGAACTTCTCAACCAGTTTAAATTATTCGGCCGCGATTTATTTCTGATGGGCATTAATAATTCCCATTCGGGCAATATTTCTCATTTCAGTAAAGGCGGCGAAGGCGTAATTACAATTACCCGTTCGGGGGCGATGCTCGGAAATATAAGCATTAACGATCTTATAGAAACTTCGCTTAAGCCAAACGAATATTCGGATAAAAACGCTTCGCGCGAACTGGTCGTGCACCGCGCCATATACGAAACCTGCGGCTGCCAGGCTATAATACACTCCCACCCGCCGTCGGCGATAGCCCTGTCGCTTAAAACCAATTTGATAAGGCCCATAGACGCCGAAGGCGGCTACTATTTTCCGCAGGGAATAAAGGTTATAGAAGCCGCCAGCGCGGTGGCTTCCCCTGAAGTCGCCGCTAAAATCGCGCCGCTTCTTAAAACCGAAAAAATAGTCGTAGTGCGCGGCCACGGATCTTTTGCGGCCGGAAAAACGCTCGAGGAATGCTTTTTATATACCAGCGTGCTCGAATCGATCTGCAAGGCCATAATCAATTACGCTATAATTGCCAACGCTAATATTTAAAAATTTATATTTTTAAAAAACTTTTACCGGAGCTTACGGTTTTTTGGCGGAAAATGCCAGCGGGCCGCTCGTTTCAACTGAAAAAGGCGTTTTATCGATATCGGAGTAAAAGCCCGTCTCGGCGAACCCGGCCGCGCCAAGCGCTTCGAAAATTTCCTGTTTTTTAGCCGGATACAGCGGCGCCTCGTTTTCTATGACGGCGCCGTTTTCTTTAACGCTCAGCCTGGTTTTAAATATTATTCGGCCGCCGTGCTTTTCACTGTCCAGATCGTAATATCTTTCGAATTTAATCTTATCGTTTTCAATAAGCGCGAGTTTTTCGATTTTTTTGGACATTATCCGGTCGTAATTAAGTATCTGGGCTATAAAAATCCCGCCGGGCTTTAATATTTCATATACGGATACGAAAAAATCCCTTATATTTTGCGCGTTGTCAAGATGAACAATCGTGTTTCCCACGCAAACGGCTGCGCCGAATTTATTTTTTTCGAATATCCCGGCGATATCGAGCATGTTCGCGCTCATAAATTCGGCGTTCAATCCTTTTTCATCGCGCTTTCCGGCCGCGATCCCGATCATTTTTTCGTCCAGATCTATGCCCGTAACATAGTGGCCGAGCTCGGCCAGGCCGCAGGCAAGAGACCCCGTGGCGCAGCCTATATCGAGAATTTTTGACGGGGCCGATTTTAAGTAAAGGCCGTCGATGCATTCGGCCGAATCTTCGGGGTCGAATATAAAATCGTAATATTGCGCTATGCTTTCGTAAAATTTCATATATTCCTTCTTTCGCTGGCTTTCTGGCTTGGCGCCCGGCGCATTTTCATTAACCGGCGCTTGATTATTATAATCCAAAACGCCTTATAAAACAATTAATTTTTCGAATTTATCGTTTTTGTTGAAGAAAATTTAAACATCTGGTATAATTACGGTTAAAATAAATCCTTATATTTTATATATTTAAGGCATTTAATTATGCGATTCAAAAAGATAATATATCAATTATATATAATATTCCTCTCCGCCCTCTGCGTCTTATTTTTATTTCACGTTCAGCCGGCGGCGGCGCGGATCGTATATGTGAAAGGCAACGCCGGCCTCGACCATTTCAAGGCCTCCAACGCTTTTTCCCATTACTTGAAAGTGAAAAAGTTCGACGGCGGTAAAATATTGAAAATGATACCGCGCGCCATCGAATATACCAAAGAGACGGAGATCACGCTTTTCAACGACCGGCTTCAGGCGCTGCGCTTCAATATAGGCGTTCAGCACGATCTTATAACCTACGATTACGGCCTCACTTTCGAGCTCTACGAATTCGACGAAGACGGCTATCTGTTAAATTTATATTATTACGACCGCGACGGCAATCCCTTCGGCGAAAGCTCCGTAGACGATATCGCGCGGCGCGAATTCATAATCCACGATTATAAAAGCATCGAAAGAAAATTTAAAATCATAGCCAGTGGGCGTGATTTCATCGAATTTCCCGAAAAATCCGCCCACGTTACCATGGCTTTATATAATTCAGACGGAGACTTAATCGACGAGCTTTATATTTCGAGCGTCGATTACCGGCTCTGGTGCCGCATGGATTTTAAATCGCTTAAAAAGCCTTCCTTTTAATTTATATCGACTGGAGTGATAATTTTTATGTCAGCCGCATCCTTAAAAAATACGATCCGCATTTTAACGCTCCGGACGCTTTTTTTTGCAGCCCTGACGGTCTTTGCGGCGGCCCTTTCCGCCGGGCCGCTTCACGCCCGCGATTCTGAAGAAGCCTGCATAACGGCTATTTACTTCATGCCGGTGGGAAGCATGTCGAACCCGTTCACTCAAATGGCCGAAGTAGGCCTGCAGATAAGCGATTCGCTTTATCCGCAAATCCGGGCGTCGAGAGTTTATCTATACTTCGACGGGCGCATGAGCGATTATATAAAAAGCATGCTCAGCGTCGGAGACCACGCATATGTAATCGGAATAGGCTCTTACTACGCTAAGATATTCGACGATCTGGCAGACGCTTATCCTCATAAAAAATTCATAGTGATAGACGCCAGGGCCGAAAATAAGAAAGTCAAATCGATAGATTTCGACAATTTCGAAGCTGGCTATATGGCCGGGGCGGCATGCGCGCAAATCACAACCACCCAAAAAATAGGCTTCATAGGCGGTTCTAAGGATAAAGTCATACTCGATTTCGAAAACGGTTTCAGGGCCGCCGCCGCTAAAAGCAAAACCGGCTCTAAACCGCTTGAAATACTTTCGGAATACATTTCCGAAGGCGTCGAAGGCTACTCAGACCCCGCGTCCGGAGACAGAATAGCGTCCGCCATGTACGATAAAGGCTGCGACATCATCTTCGCCGCCGCGGGCGCTTCGGGCCTCGGCGCCATAGAGGCCGCTAAAAAAAGAAAAAAATATATCGTCGGCGTGGACTCCGATCAGGATTCCATAGCGCCGGGATGCGTGGTTACATCGGTAATAAAGCGGCTCGATAACGCCATAATAAATCTCAGCAAAGACATAGCCGAAAACAGGCTGGCCGCGGAAAGCGTCACATACGGCTTCGGCAATGCAGGCCTCACTTTTTCGGCATTCAAACACACTAAAAGCAAAATCGGCAGAAAAAAATACGATAAAATTATAAATTCCATGTTTACGCGTTGAATAAACGCTTATTTTATTTAATTCCGCGCGGCCGCCTTTACGCCGCAGGCTTTTATAAAACCGGTAAAAAGCGGAGCGGGTTTCATGGGCCGCGACAGGAATTCCGGATGGAACTGGCAGCTTATAAAGTAAGGATGGCCCGCAAGTTCTACTATTTCCACCAGCCTGTTGTCAGGCGATACGCCTGATATGACAAGCCCTTTGGCCGAAAGCTCGTCGCGGTAGAAATTATTGAATTCGTACCTGTGCCTGTGGCGCTCGTATATAAGAGCGTTGTTATATACTCCGTATGCGACTGTTTTTTCGGACACGCGACATGGATAAATGCCGCGCCTTAAGGTGCCGCCGAGATTTTCCACTTCTTTCTGCTCGGGCAATATGTGTATTACCGGATGCGGGGTGTTTTCGTCGAATTCGGTGGAATTCGCGCCGGCAAGGCCGCATACGTTTCTGGCGAATTCTATTACCATAAGCTGCATGCCGAGGCAAAGGCCGAGTATAGGCAGGCCCTTTTCACGGGCGTATTTTATTACGCTGATCTTGCCCTCCACTCCTCTTTCGCCGAAACCGCCGGGAACGAGTATTCCGTCGACTTCCTTAACTTCTTCTATCATTTTATCGGTTTCGAGCTCCGAAGAAATATATTTTATCTTCACGCTGAGGTCGTTGGCTATGCCCGCATGATGGAGCGATTCGACGACGCTGATATAGGCGTCTTTAAGGTTGGTGTATTTGCCTACGAGCCCGACGGTGACGAATTTCTTCTTTTTATGAACGGCGCTGACGTATTTTTCCCATTCGCCCATATCCAGCGGGCCGCAATTAAGCTGCAGCCTTTTTATTATGGCCGCGGCAAGGCCTTCTTTTTCCATTATAGGCGGGATTTCATAAAGCGATTCGACGTCACGCGCCTCGATTACCGCTTCGGGCAAAACATCTGAAAAAAGGCTTATTTTCTTTTTAACGTCGGGGCTGAGACGGTGCTCGGTGCGGCAGACTATCGCGTCGGGAGTGATGCCTATGGAACGCAATTCTTTAACAGAATGCTGCGTGGGCTTGGTTTTTAATTCACCGGACGCCTTTATGTACGGCACGAGAGTGACGTGTATATACATGACGTTTTCGCGGCCGCAGTCGAATTTCATCTGCCTGATGGCTTCCAGAAACGGCAGCGATTCAATATCGCCCACAGTGCCCCCGACTTCGACTATTACGACGTCGTAATTATGGTACACCAGCGGCCTCTGTATTCTTTCTTTGATGTGATTGGTCACGTGGGGAATGACCTGGACCGTCCCGCCGAGATAATCGCCCCTGCGTTCGTTTATAAGTATGGCGTTATATATCTGGCCGGCCGTTATATTGTTGTAGCGGCTTAAATTTATATCGCAGAACCTTTCGTAATGGCCTAAATCCAGGTCGGTTTCGCTGCCGTCGTCGGTGACGAAAACCTCGCCGTGCTGATAAGGCGACATGGTTCCGGGATCGACGTTCAGGTAAGGGTCGCACTTGATTATGGTAACCGAAAGACCGCGGGATTTTAAGAGCCTGCCGACCGATGAAGCGGTTATGCCCTTTCCGAGCGATGAAACGACGCCGCCGGTGATGAATATAAACTTAGCCATGGATCAACCTTCCTTAATTTTAATAAAAGCCGTATTTTAAAGCTTCTTTTTTATATTCTTCGATATTTTCAACGATTTTTTCTATTATCTGAATGCATCCTTCTACGGAACCGCCGAGGGCTATATTTTCAATTTCAACCAGCATGGCGGCTATTTTTCTTGCGCCTCCGTTAAGCGCGGTGCCTTTCATTTTGTGCGCGGCTTTTTTTAACGCCGCAGGATCGCCGGCGGCGGCCGCCGCTTTTATGTCGGCGACATACGGCGGACAGTATTCTATAAACATTTCCACCGCGTCTTTCATCAGCTCTTCTATTCCGCAAAGGTTTAATTTAAGTTTCTGGTAATCGAGGCAGGCTTCGCCTGAAAAAGGCTCTCCGTGGCGCGCTTCAGCCTGCGAAGGGGCCGAAGAGGGGTTTTTGATTCTTATGGTGGTCGTGCCCGCGTCTTTTTCGGCGCCGGTTTTCCCGCTTTCGACTATGTCGATTATCATAGGTTCGAACTCGTGCACGTTGATAGGCTTGGATATGAACCCGTTCATTCCCGAAGCTATGCACTGCTCGCAGCTTCCGTTAAAAGTATTGGCCGTGATGGCGATTATCGGAGTGCTCAGCCCCATGCCGCGTATTTTTTTTGCGGCCTCGTGGCCGTCCATTACCGGCATCTGTATATCCATGAGAATAACGTCGTATGAAGCCTTCTCGACGGCTTCCAGAGCGAGCCTTCCGTTTTCGGCGAGCGATACTTTATGGCCGTTGATGGACAATATCTTTGAAACGAGCTTCGCGTTGGAATAATTGTCCTCGACAAGAAGTATGTTGTATTTGAATTTTGAAGCTTCGCCTATATTGCGTATTTTCTTTGACGCGACTTCCTTTTTTTTATTTATAATTTTTTTGAAATTGATCGTAAAATAAAAAACGCTCCCTTTGCCTTCACAGCTAGTAACGTTAATTTTTTCCGCGCCCATGATCATGGCGAGCTCGTTCGAAATAGGAAGGCCGAGGCCGGTTCCGCCGTAATTTCTAAAAACCAGTTCGTCGGCCTGACAGAAAGGTTCGAAAATTTTATTTATATTCTCGGCCTTGATTCCGATTCCCTCGTCGATGACCGACAATTTTATTAAAGCTTCGGTTTCCGACTGAGACAGAAGATCCGCCCGGATTTCAATCCTGCCTTTAGGCGTGAATTTGACCGCGTTGACGGCCAGATTTAAAAGAACCTGCCGTAGGCGGTCCGGATCGCCTATAACGTTGAAGTCTATGTTATAATCTATGTTGATATCTATTTTCAATTTTTTCTGCTGAAGCATAATATTAACGATGCCGACCACTTCCCATATTACCTTGGCCAGATCGAATTCTATATTTAAAACTTCAAGGCGGCCTGCCTCTATTTTTGAATAATCGAGAATATCGTTTATAAGCGCAAGAAGCGCGTGGCTGCTCATTTTGATATAATCTAGTATCTCGGATTGGTCCTTGTTGAGTCCCGTTCCATAAAGGACTTCGGCGAAGCCTATTATGGAGTTCATGGGCGTTCTTATTTCGTGGCTCATATTGGCCAGAAAACGGTTTTTGACCTTTCCGGCTTCAAGCGCGCGTTCGCCTGCGCTTTTTACTTCTTCGTTAAGGCGTTGAACTTCCGCCGTATAATTAGCCGGCATAAGCTTTTTGACCGGTTCGATATCAGCGGGATTTATTCCGAGTTCTAAAGCTTTTTTTATAAGCGCCTCGAACCCGGCGGCGATTTTTTCTTTTTCAAGCATTAGTTTATCGTCTTTGCCGATATTTGACATACTACCCCTTCGAATTTAAAATTATTTATAGAGCTCGCGCGCGCGTTGGCGATAAACGCGGCCTGCGTTTATTTTTTATATTTTTTTATAAGATGAGCGACGGCGGAAATTACGTATTCTACGTCTTTATCGTTCATCCTCGGAAATAGCGGAAGAGAAATCACTCTGTCGGAAGCGTATTCGGCGTTGGGAAAGTCGCCGCGCTTATATCCGTATGCGTCGCGGTAAAAAGGATGCAGGTGCAGGGCTATAAAATGAACCGAAACGCCGATATTCAATTTCTGCAGCTCGCTCAAAAACTCGTCCCGAGTGCATTTTAACATCTCGGTTTTAAGCAGCGCCGTATAAAGATGGTACGAATGCTTAACGTCGGGCATAATTTTAAGGGTTTTAATCTGCTCGATATCTTTAAAAGCCTCGTTATATTTATCTACATAGCGTTTTCTCAATTCCCAGAACTGTTCGACTTTTTTGAGCTGATGCATTACGAGCGAGGCCTGAATATCGAACATATTGTATTTGTAGCCGGGATAAAGGATTTCATAATGCTTGAACTCGTCTTTGGAATAACGCTTCCAGGCGTCTTTGCTCATGCCGTGAAGGCCGAGTATCCTTATTTTGTCTATAAGGTCGTCTCTATTAACGCACAGCGCGCCGCCTTCGCCGCAAGTAATATTTTTAGTGGCGTAAAACGAAAAAGCCGTCATATCGGAAATGGAACCTATTTTGCGTCCTTTGTAAACCGCCTCGGTGGCGTGCGCGGCGTCTTCTACTACCGCAACGCCTTTAGAGCGGGCTATTTCGGATATCTCGTCCATTTTGCACGGCTGGCCTACATAATGAACAGCCGTTATCACCCTGGTTTTTGCGGTGAGTTTCTTTTCTATTTCGGCGGGATGTATATTGAGTGTTTCCGGCATAATATCGGCGAAAACGGGTTTTGCGCCGAGATGTACGGCCACGTTGGCCGTGGCCGCGAACGTCATGGGAGTGGTTATGACTTCGTCGCCGGGGCCGACGCCCAAAGCCGCGTATGCCAGGTGAAGCGCCGCGGTGCATGAATTCAGCGCCACGCAGTGTTTAGCTTGGCAATAATTTTTGAAATCCTCTTCGAATTTCTTGGTCTTCGGGCCGGTAGTGATCCATCCGGAACGCAGCGTGTCGAGTATTTCGTTTTCTTCTTCCGGGCCGAACCAGGCTTTATGAAAGGGAATAAAATCAGGGCTGATTTCGAATTCTTTTTCTTTTCGCAGAGAGGTTTGCATTTTACTTCCTCGATATTTATTAAATTCTTGAAAACGACGAAAGAACGCCATGCAGATGAACAGGCATTCATATTTTGAAATTTTTTCAAATGTTTTTCGCTAACGATTTATTATACCATTTTTTTATGATTTTATCAATAATTAATCGCTTGAACGGGTTGAAATTATATGAGCCTCGATTGAAAAGCTGAATTTGTAGCCGCCGGAATTAATTAACGGCTAAGACTTTTTATAAATTCCGGTCAACAAGTCCTTAAGTTTTGGATTTTCGTAAATAGTTTTAAAAAACTCGTCGAAATTTTTAACGCTGATATTTTTAAATTCGATATTAAAATTATGTTCTTCGTCTATGAAATTAACCGATATTTTATTTTCGTCGAGTTCGTTGTTTTTAAAAAGCAGTTTGAGTTTATCGTAAACCAGCTCGCGTTTGAGCTGTTCCTCGCTTATCTGAGGCTTTTTGGCGTCTTCGAGGGCGCCCGCGGTTTCGATTAACGCCGGCGCTTCGGCCTGCTTTTTATCTTCGGAAGCCGGGGCCGCTTCGCCGGCCGGCCGCGCCCCGGTATCGGGCGTTTTGCTATCCGGCGCTTCCTGCGCCGCCGCCTGCGCGTCTTCTTCTTTCAGGACCGTTTCTTCACCCGGAGCGGCTTCTTCGGCCTGCTTCGAAGCGGCCTTGCTTTTAATTTCGACCCTTATTTCCTCGCCTTTTTTAGGAGATATTTCAAACTTGAACCAGTCCAGGATATCTTTTTCAAGCCCCAAGCTTTCCTTGTCCTTGGTGATGAAATTAACGTAGCATTTCACGAATAACTGCTGCAGAGCAGCAAAAGTGAGTTTTTTATTGCATTTAAGCGAATTGAAAGACCTTTTGAGATTGCCTTCGTCGTCGCACTCCCAGCGGTAGAGCGCCAGAGCGGTTATCACCAGTACGTTATAATCTTTTATAGGAAACTCCGGAAGAATAAGAGTGTTGGTTTCTACGTTGTAAATTCCGTTTCCGCAGCCCGGAACGAAAAGTATTTCCGGTATTCCCGAGTTTTTAGATATCTTCGATTTAAAAATCTGCGGATCGGCCTCTAAAAATTTGGCTATCACCTGAAATACCATATCGGGTATCTTTTTATAGATTTTTTTGGTCATGAATAAAAGCGGCTCGATTTCATTTCTTTTAGCCACCTGGTTCAGCGTATTTTTAATGTATTCGATCTTCGACACGAGAAAATCTATATTAGACTGCGCGCTAGCGCGCTTTCTGCAAAGGTCGTATTTTTCGATTTCGGAGAGGCATCTGGCTTTTAAAGAAACCAGTTTCAAAAGCTCGCATTCCTTATTCACCAGCTCGGTTTCCAGGCTTATCAGTTCGGTGTTGTACCGCTCTCCGTAGGCTATATTTTTAAGCTCTTCCCTGCGTTCGTTTCTGAGGCTGTTTATCAAAAAATTTTCAATATTGACGAATTCGAGAAGCTCTTCTTTCGTCATCGAAAAACCGCTTCCTGTTTTATATTTGTAAAAAGAATAAGCGTCGATTATCCTTTCGATTTTATCGCTGGTGGCCATCATGGCTTTAACCAGCGGCTTTCCGGCGTTCTGCTTGGCGATTTCATATAAAAGCAGCTTGCGCGTTTTAAAGCTGATTTCTTTTTCCATATTCGCCATGTTCAGCCTGGAATTTATGCTTTCGTATTCGCCGCTGAGCCTTTCGAGCGCGTTGGCGCTGGTAAATTCCTTGAGGCTCGCGCTGAGCCATGAAGTTATCGTGTGTATTTTAAAATCGTAATCTTTAATATAACATTCCGAATCGAGCACGTCGTTAAGCATCGAATCGTCGAATCCGCTCGAAGAAAGCACCAGGCGGTCGGACAGATAAGCGAAATCGATAATTTTTCTTTCGTCTTCGCTGAAAGTAAGTTCAAAAAGATTATCGCCTTCGTTTCTAAACTTTTTGTTGATTATATATGTTACGATATCCCAGTATTTGGCGTTGAGAGCGTTTATAGTAAGCGCGTCAAGGGAATTTTCAATGTAATTATCGATATAATGGTTGGTGAGATTTTTAAGCGCAACGGCTTCCTGCGAAGCGTCTCCGGCGAAAATGGCCTCTATAAGGCGGTTAACAGCTCCGGCTTTCTGATTGGCATATTTATTAGATTTTTTAGGTTCATGTACGACTTTCGGTTTCGGACTGGTGAAATATTTGAAATAAACGAATATCGCCAGAATGAAGAATAAAACCATGGCGAAAATTAACCCGGCATTGCTTCTGTTAGCGGCGAAAGCGTCGGAGACGCCCTTAAAAAAATCATTTACATGCATATTCAATCTTCCATATATAAGCGGCGCTTCAATCAGCAGCCGCGATTAATTAAAAGCCGGAAGATCCGGCTAGCCGATCTCTTCTTCTTTCAATAAAGACGACATAAATTTATAGTACTTGCTTTGAAGCGACATCAGATTTAGAAAATGCTTTACCTGATTAGCGTCGAGGTTTGAAATCGTGATATTGACTTTCTGATGGTCTTTCGAAGGCTCGACCGTCACGTCGTCTAACTTGAAAACCGATTTTATGCGTTTTTTTATTATAGCGGAATTTTCCTTGAGAAGCAGCGATATGGTTTCACTGACTTCCCTGGCGGCCGGGCTTTCTTTGGCTAAATGAATTTCCGCGGGGGCGTCGCCGCTTCCGCCGAACTCTCCGGGAAGCTTTAAGTTTTTTTTAAGGCCGCTTAAAATCTGCGGGGCGGAAGGTTCGGCATCGGCGCCCGAGGTTTCGTCGGGTGCGAATTCGCCCGGAAGCTTGAGCTGCGATTTTTTTCCGGACTTTAATTCCGCTGATATTATCTCGACTTTCAGGCTTTTTTCTTTCGCAAGCGGTTTCGGCGTCTCTGAAGGCGTAATTTTTTCCGCGGCCTGCGTATCGGAAGGCGCCTGAGTAATTTCGGCCTTATCCGCCCCGGAATCAGGGCTTTCTAACCCGGTTTCGCCGCCGGTTTCGAACGTTTCTTCAACGCCCGAACCGCCCGAAGCCTGCTGCACCTCTTTTTGAGAAATATAGCCGATGAACCATCCTCTGGTTTCGTAATCGAACTCGCTGAGAATGGCGGTATCTTCGCCTGAAAGGCTTTTTGAAATATAAAGGCCGTAATTTTTTATAAACGACTGCATCAAAGTAGTCGTATTGGTAAAATATTTATTCGATTTTAAAAACGAGTATGAGTTTTTGAGCTTATTTTCGTCGTCGCATTCCCACCTGTAAATGGCCATAGCGTTAAGAAATGAATCGGTAAAGTCTTTCGTCGGAAACTGCGGAACTATGAAGGCGTTTAAATGGTAATCGTAATCGCCTTTTCCCCTGCCGGGAACCAGGATTATATCGGGACAGCCGTACATTTTAACTTTCTTGTTTTCAAAAAAATCAGGGTCCAGCTCGAGAACGAGCTCGATCAAATTAAATATCTGCCGAGGAATATTTTTAATAATGCCCTGCGTGAGAAATATTACCGGCTCTATTTTATTGCTCCTGGATATGACTTCTATAATATTTTTTATAGCCGATATTCTTTCCTTTAAAAAATCGTCTTTTTCTTCGTCTAATATTTCTTTTTTCGAATATATGAATTCTTCGATTTTCTGCCTGCTTTTGCCTATCAAAGTAACATTATCGAAAATTTCATGTTCTTTCTGGATTATCATATCTTCGAGGAAATAAAGGTTGGCGATATAATCCTGGTTCAGGCCCGGTTTTGACTTGCAGAACCTCTTTCTTTCTTCTCTGGTTCTATTGATTTGATTTTCAAGGTTGACGAACTCCACGCGCTCGTCTTTTTTGAGCAGGAGCTCGTTTTGTATGCGCGATCTCAACGCGCCGTATTTTTCGAGCGCCTCGTCCACTTTTACGTTATATGCCAGCAGCTTGTCTATATCGGGACGGGCAATATTTTTAGGCGGATGTTCGGAGAAGTGTTTATCGAGTTTTTTCTTAGACTCTATAACTACGAGTTTTTCATCCCTTAAATTATTTACCGTCGCCACTAACGCTTCGTATTTTTTTTCGTATTCCTTCAGCTTGTTGACGCCCATGAAATCCTGAAGCTGCTCGTAAAGCCATGAAGAAATAGAGAAGCATTTTACCGGACAGCCGCTTTCGGATACTGAATCGACGCTTTCAGACAGCGAATCAGGGGTTATCTGATTGTTTTCGCCCAGCAGTTCGTCGGAAATATAGCCGAAGTCTATCGCCAGTTTTTCGCTGTCGCTGAAATGGAGCTCGCCGGTGGATAAAAGCCGTTTTTTTACTATGAAAAAAACCATGTCCCAGTACTGGCTGTTTAAATATCTTATGTGCGCGATATTAGACGGGTTAGCGTTAAAACTGGCTATCGCCGTTTTAATATTGTTTTTAAACGCCACGGCCCTTTCAGAATGATCGGTGGAAAAAATATCGTCGAAAATTTTATTTGTCGCCATAGTCCGCTCCATTAATGATTTCATTGAATTTATCGCCGACGCGTTTTTGTATTACGGAGTTTTTGACCCTGACGCCTTTTTCGAATTTATCGAGCGCTATGGATATTTCGGAAGTGGCGCTTTCATATGGAGTTTTTGACGTCAAAACTTTTTTCTGGATATCGAAGGAAGTTAAAAAAGCTTTAAAAAGCCCGTCGAATTTTTCTTTAACGCTGACGGCCTCCAGGCCGTAATAATCGAGGTGCTCCTTCTTTAAAACGGCGAGCATGGATTTTAAGCTCTGCGCCCTTTGCGGATCGCCGCTTTTGCTTATATTTCGATTAATTTCGGCCAGCTCGGCCCTGTGGCGGGAGGCAGCTTTGCCAAGGCAGCGGGCATATCGATCGTTAGCCGAATCCACCGAGTTTTTTAATTCTTTTTTGAATTTATCTATGTCGTCAGCCAGAGCGGAATAAATCTGCATATATTCCACTTCGTTCGTAGCGTCTTCAAAAAAATTAATATTTAAAATTTCTTTTTCAAAAGCCGGGTCTATTAAAACCGCCGAAAGCCCTGAACGGACTGCAGCCGGCGATTTTTTCGCCTCGTATGTGGAAACGGCATTTCCAGAAGAACGGAAGGCGGCTTTATTTTTTTTAGGAGCGGTTTTAACGGCTCCCGTCTTTCGGGCCTGCTGCGCTTCGGCCGGAACGGGCGAAGCGCAGAATAGCGCCAGAACGCAGGATAAAAATGCTGCGGCCAATAACCGCGGCAGCATTCCCGCTTTATTATCGAAGAAAAATCCCATAAATTCCTCCGTTTTAAATGAGCATAAAATTAACTAAAGCGTAAAACTATTTAATAAGCTCGCTGAATTTTTGCAATTTCGATTGTATCAGCAGCGTATTTAATATAAGGTCGAGTTCTCCGCTTGTAACATTTATATTGAGCAGATGTATGTTCACCGCTTCGGCGTTTTTAGGCGAAGGCAGAATCGCCAGCTTTTCTCCGACGTTCTCGGATTTTATGATGGCTTTTATCTTGCTGTATATAAGGCTTCTCGCGACGTTGAAACGCTCTTCTACGGGTATCTGCGAGTAATCGACGGCCGACGGCGAAGACGCGCTTGCCTGAATGGGCTGGGAACCGCCCGAATTTTTAAGTTCGGAATTTTCTTTTTTAAGGGCTTCGATTTCTTCCCTGAGCGCCTTTAACTGCTCTTCGAACAAAGCGCGAGTGTCAAAATCGCCGTCGCCAGTTTCCTGAAGCGCCTGCTCGCCGCCCTGAGATTCTATTTTTGAAAAAGCTTCTGCTTTAAGCTCTTCGTAATTTTTAATCTTTAGAAGTTCAGGCCCGTTCAATTTGAGATATCCGTTTACCGCGCTTAAAACTTCAGACGCGGCTTTATAATCCTGCTCGGCCTTTATGGCTTCGGCGCATTTTTGCTGAAGCTCTCCTTTAACTTTCTCGGCTTCGGTTTTAAGTTTTTCGGCGAGTTCTTTAGCGTTGTTAGATTCCGCCGCGGCTGTTTTAAGCATTTCGCCGAGCTTCACTTTAGATTCGGCTATTTTGGCGTCTTCGGCCGCCTTAGCTTCGCTGGCCCTGGCCATTTCGTTTTTGGCCAGGCCCTTTACGGTTTCCGCTTCGGATTTGAGCTTTTCGAACTCGGCCTTTTTGCTTTCAAAAGCTATTTTAGCCTCGTTTTCAGCCTTGGCCGCTTCGGCCGCCTTAACGGTGGCCTCCATGGCTTTTCCTGACGCTTCGGCCGCTTTTATCATAAAGTCGGCCTTCACCGACATATCCGCGCGGGCCGCCTCCACGGATTTATTGGCCGCCTCTTCCGACAGGCGCGCCGCTTCGGACGCTATCTGAATAGCGGCTTCGTGGGATTCGTTAAGGGCTTTTTCGGCTTCTTCCATAAGCTTCGCGGCTTCGTCCCTTTTCATTTCGGCCTCGGAGGCCTTCGCCATTATTTCGCCGACCCTGTCTTCCGGTTTTTGAGAGCCGAGGCCAGATTTTTTTTCGTGCTTCGCCTCGCCGTGTTTTAAGACCTCGAATTCGACGACCTCGTCTTTTTTAGGCGCCACCTGCCAGTTGAACCAGTCCCTTATTTCCTTGTCGAAAAGTTTATAGCCTTTGAGCTCTTTGGTGATGTATATGGTAAAATCCTTAATGAGAGCGCGCTGTAAATCGACGAACGATAATTTTTTATAAGGCTTGAGGCTGTTATAAGCTTCGCGGAATTCCTTGTCTTCGTCGCAATCCCAGCGATAAAGCACCATGGCCGAAATTACGGATTCCTTGAAATTGGTGAGAGGGAAAAACGGCACTATAAAAGCGTTATAATCGTAGCTGTAAATGGCGTTTCCGCAGCCGGGAACGAAAATGACCGACGGATAGCCGAACCTCTTGAATTTTTTTGTTTTAAAAACGCGCGGATCGGCTTTTAAATATTCGCAAAGCGCCTCTATTATCATATCGGGAATGCGCGGCGATATTTTTTCGCTCAAGCATGGAGTAGGCTCGATCTTATTTCTTTTAGAAACCAGTTCGAACATATTTTTTATATAGGTTACGCGGTCGTTGATAAAATCTTCTTTTTTAGAAGCCGGAGTTTCATTTTTAGTGACTATGAAGCTTTCGAGATCGGCTTTAGCCTTTGCCAGGCCGGAAACCAGCCCCAGCAATTCGATTTCGTTTTCTATAACGTTGTCCTCGTATTTGCATAGATCGTTGTTAAGGCCGGCGAAGGATTTAATAAGCTCTTTTCTTTCATTGCGCGAAGTATTGATATCGTTTTCGATATTTATTAATTCGAGGCGTTCCTCTTTGGAAAGGGCCATTCCCGAATTGCCCTTGAATTTAAATAGGGAATATTTATTGGTATTCTGGTTGATCTTTTCGGAAAGGTTATAAATCCTCAAAAAAAGCTGCGGGTTGTTCAGTTGCCTTCCTATGCTTGCCAGCACCTGCTTTTTAAGCATCACGTTGTCTTCGATGCTTTTTTTATATTCCTGCGTTTTATTGGTCTTGGCGTCGTATTCCGCGCGCAGCTTCTCGATTTCATATATGCCCATGAATTCTTTGAGCTGCTCGTTGAGCCAGTCCGTAATGCTGTAAAACTTTATCTCGATATCGTTGATGCGGGTGGACGAATCGAAAACTTCGTCTATGCCTTCCAGAGAGAATTTTTCGCTCGATTTCGCGACCATATCGGAAACGTATCCGTAATTTACGGCCAGGAGCTCGTCGTTTGAAAAAGTCATAGGGGATGCGCCTTTAGTGGCCGCCACCTTTTTTTTCAAAACATATGTGATTAAATTCCAGTACGCGTAATTAAGCGAACGCTTCGCGAAAGGATCGCGAGTATTAGCCAGATGCTTGGATATATTGGAAATCATTTCGTTTTTGATTTCCGCGCACTTATTGTCCGAACCTTCGTTTTCCAACAGCTTGTCAAGTATTATGTCGTTAATTTCACTACCCATGTCACTCACGTCTTTCATTATATTTCTTTAAAGCTGATCCATAAAAACTTTATATATATTTATTGTTTTACGGTATGATTTCCCTGCGCCGCCGAAGCCGCGCCGCACGATTTATTGCCGTTTCGGTTCCGAAGCGAAAGCTTCGAATTTTTTGGCCATTTCCTCCAGCGTTTCGTCGAAGCCTTTCTGCCCGCTGAGAAGTTTTTCGAGAGCTTTATTGAGTTCGTCGAGATAGCGGGGTTCGGGTATGTTATAAGCATGAAGGGCGGCCAGTTTCATCTGTTCGAATAAAACCTTTCTTATCGAAGCCGCGCTTTTTCCCGGCTCCGCCTGAAGATGATCCATGACCGATTTTCTGGTCGGTATTATGTAGTTGTCGCGGGCGAATCTGGCCTGCGCGTCTTTAGAGTTGATAAAGTTTATGAAGTCGTAAGCCTTCGCGGGGTGTTTGCACGACGAAGATATGCTCAGATACTGGCCGCCCGCGGGCGAAGCCGAATCGAGCTTGCGCGGTATGACCGCTACGCCAAGATTTTCAGGGTCCTTAAAAGCCTGGCCCTTCATTATTTTTTTTATATTCCAAGGGCCGTCGATTATCATTGAAACCCTGCCGTCCATGAATTCCATCAAAGTGAAGTCGTGGCCGAATTTAGGATCTATTTTAGAAGGGACGACGTTATATTTGCTTTTTAAATCGTATATGAATTTAAGCGCTGATTTGGTCTTTTCGGATTTAATAAGCGGCGCGCCTGATTCGTCGCAGAGATTGCCGCCATAGCTGAATATGAAAGGAAGCAGATAATAAGATTCGAAATGATATGAAAAACCGTACCTGGATATTTTATACTGGTTAAAAAGCGTCGTATCGGCCGAATTTCCGTCTTCGTCAACGGTCAGCCTGCGAGCGCACGATAAGAATTCATCCATGGTTTTTGGCGCGTCGCCTATTTTAGCGTCTTTAAAATGCGATTTGTTATAAAAAAGCACCAGGCAGTCTGTAACCTGCGGTATGCCGTAAAGCTCTTTAGCGTTCAATACGCTGAACTTATACAAATAAGGGAAATAATCGACGTAATCCGCCGTGGCTATATAAGGATCGAGCGCCGTAAACATTTTCTGCCTTGCGTAAGCGAGTATGAGCCTTATTTCGACTCTCATGATATCCGGCAGGCTTTTCTGCCTGAATTTTTCTTCGATATAATTTTTGGCGTCGTAAAAAGATACGTTTTCAATCTGTATTTTAACGTCGGGATTTTTCGCTCCGTATTCTTTTATGAGCTCGAAAAGAGTTTCATTTTCCTCGTCGTTCATGGTGTTCATGAAGCTCAGGACTATTTCTTCTCTGGCGGCCGAGTTTTTTTTATCATCGGCGGCGGCCGAAGCCTGCGGTGAAAAGAGTTCAAAACAAACGGTTATACTTACAATTATAATCAAAATGAGCGCGGTTTTTCTACTCATAGATTGACCTCACAATTATATCGAAAATTTAAAGCCATATTTATGATAATAGAATGATTATAATTGTTTTTATTATAATTGTCAACCTTTAGTTTGACTTCGGCGGACTTTATTTTTTTGAATCGGTGGTCCCCGGAGCGCTTAAAAGTTTGAGCGCCGATATTATGGTCTGGACAAGGTTATCGCCTTTCATATCGGCTTTTACAAGATATAGAATGGTTATTTCTTCCTCGTGGGCGAAACTCACGCTCGAGCCGAATTTTTTGCGAAGCGTTTCGACCGAGGCCGGCTCTATCTGCCCCGCATTTTGAAACTTGATGATTATATGCTTTTTTTCCTCCTTGACCGAAACCGCTTTCAGCGCCCGGCCGAGGATCTTGATTTTAACGATCTGGAAGAGATTGTACACCTGTTCGGGATACTTTCCGAACCGGTCGATCAGCTCGTCGTTCAACTCGCTGAGTTCTTCAAAACCGCCAGCCGCGACCATTCTTTTATACACGTCTATTTTTTGATAGGTAGAAGTGATATAATTGGTCGGAATATAAGCGTTGGTATTGATCTCTATTTCACAGTCGGATTCGATCTTCTGCTCTATCGATTCGCCTTTTATCTTTTTGATTTCCTCTTCTAAGAGCCTGCAGTAAAGCTCGAACCCTATGGTGCAGATATGGCCGTGCTGTTCGTGGCCGAGAAGGTTTCCCGCGCCCCTTATTTCAAGGTCGCGCATGGCGATTTTATAGCCTGAGCCGAGTTCGGAAAATTCCTTCATAGCCTGAAGGCGCTTTTTGGCGATGTGGCTCAATATGGATTCGTGCGGAAAGAAAAAATACGCGTATGCCTGATTTTTTGCCCGGCCGACGCGGCCCCTCAACTGATAGAGCTGAGAAAGCCCGAAGGTATCCGCGCGCTCGATTATAATGGTGTTCACGTTAGATATATCGAGACCGTTTTCTATAATGGTCGTTGAAACCAGCACGTCGAACTCGCGGTCGTAGAAATCCACCATGATCTTTTCGAGCTGTTTTTCATCCATCTGGCCGTGCGCGAACCTCACGCGGGCGCCGGGGACCAGGGCCGAAATTTTGCTTACGACGCTGCTTATGGTATCTATGCGGTTA
The DNA here is from genome assembly GCA_002069765.1 of bacterium ADurb.Bin243. Lineage (GTDB taxonomy): Bacteria > Muiribacteriota > UBA9980 > UBA9980 > UBA9980 > UBA9980. Next base: position 49,250 of record MWBZ01000009.1, on the reverse strand, counting down.
TGCACGTAATAGACCTGGCCGCGCCTCATTAGCTCCCTGGTTATAGCCTCGCGGACCACGTCTTCGGAATATCTTAAAACGAAGGTTTTTACCGGAAGGCGTTCGGCCGGGGGCGTGTTTATAGTCGAAATATCGCGCGAACCTACGAGCGACATGTAAAGCGTGCGCGGAATCGGCGTGGCGGTTAACGTAAGCACGTCCACATGATTTTTAAGCTCTTTGAGCCTTTCCTTGTGTTTTACGCCGAAACGCTGCTCTTCATCAACTATCAAAAGCCCGAGGTCTTTAAATCCCATATCTTTCTGTATTATGCGGTGCGTGCCCACCACCACGTCCACCTTGCCGTCTTTTAGCTTTTCTACGGTCTCCTTCTGTTCGGATTTGCTTCTGAAGCGCGACAGAAGCTCGACCGTAACCGGATACGACGCGAAGCGCGAAGTGAGCGTGTTATAATGCTGCATGGCGAGTATGGTGGTCGGCGCGAGAAACGCCACCTGTTTTCCGTCCATGCACGCTTTAAAAGCGGCCCTGATGGCTACTTCGGTTTTACCGAAGCCCACGTCGCCGCATATAAGGCGGTCCATGGGCTTTTCGCTTTCCATGTCGCATTTGACCTCGACGATGGAATTCTGCTGGTCCGACGTTTCCTTATAAGGGAAGGACTCTTCGAACTGGCGCATGAGATCGTTGTCGAGGTTGAATTTATGGCCTTTAGCGATAGAGCGGCGCGCGTAAAGCGTGACCAGATAGGCCGCCAGCTTTTCGATGGACTTGCGGGCGGTGGCTTTCTGGCGTTTCCATGAAGACTCGTCGAGCTTCCCTATTTTAGGCTCGGCCCCGTCGAGGGCTATGTATTTATGGAGCATGGAAAGCGCGTCCACGGGAACGTAGAGCTTATCGGTATCGGCGTATTCCAGCAGCAGGTAGTCCGCCTCGCGCCCTCCGGCCGAAAGGAGCGTAATGCCCCTGTAAACGCCTATTCCGTAATTTACATGCACCACGTAATCGCCGTCGGAAAGTTCGAGGTGCGAAGAAATTTTGCGGTAGCGGTTTTTAGCCTTGGCTTTGACGTCGAGCTCCACCTGCTTGTCGTAGATAGGCTGGTGGTCGCCGTAGGCTTCGTAACTGGAAAAAAACGCGATATTTTCGTCGTTATAAATAAACCCTTCGTGCAGGTAGCCTTCGTTGACATAAACTGTTTTGCGCGCCGGCGGCGACGAAAGGAAGTCTTCGTTTACCACTACCGCGAGTTTCATCGACGATAAAACCTCTACCATACGGCCTATCTGTCCGGCCGTAGGAAGTATCATCACGACGGTCTTCGCTTTTTCTATGAGTTCGCCCACCTTGCCGATGAACTGGTTGAATTTGCCCTGGAACCGCGGCAGCGCCGAAACGTTTAAATCGAATATCAAATGCCCCGGCTCTTTAAGGTCTATAGCGTCGTAAGCGCTCATATCTATTTTAACGGCCGAGTTGTTATGCTCGATGTCTTTGACTATAATATCGGGGTGTTTGTAATAATGATCCGGCGCGAGCGAATAAATGTCTTCGGCTTTATTTTCTTCGTAAAGCTTTTCGACTTTCTTTAAAAATTCAGCGCCTTCGTTTACCGCGTCCTCTTTTGAATAATAAAATACGCAGTATTTGCGGATATATTTATTGAGATAGTCCACCAGGGTCGGCATCGAATAATCGTACATGAACGGCGCGTATCTTTCTATATTGGCCACCCTTACGCCGTCGGCGATCTGACCGGCCTCGTGCGACCTGGGAACCTGCGATATCTTATTCATGTTGGCGTACATGGATTCGATCTCTTTTTTGCCGAAAATATATTCGCTGGCGGGAAGCACGTAAACTTCGTTTATCTGCTCTATGGCCCGCTGGTCTTCTATATTGAAGGTCTTGATCGAATCCACCGTGTCCCCGAAAAAATCAAGCCTGACGGGGTTGCGCTGCCCCGGCACGAATATGTCGAGTATTCCGCCCCTCACCGCGAACTGCGCCAGGTCTATAACCGGGTCTTCGGCGGTATAACCGGCTTCCGACAGGGAATTAACCAGTTTTTCTATATCGAGCGTATCGTTTTTAGAAATTTTGAGTCCGGCGTTCTCTATGGCCGAATAAGGGCCGCATTTTTGCATAAGGCCCGTAACGGGGGCTACTATGAATAATTTTTTCGGCGCCGGGCCGTTATTTTTTCCGGCTGTCGCCCCGCCGAAATCGATTATGTTTTTGAGAGTGGATATTCTGTCCGACATGAGGTTTTGAGACGGAGAAAGAAATTCGTACGCGGACCATTCGAGAGACGAAAAAAGGCAGACCTTATAATCAGGGGCCTGCGAGCCGTTCCGTGCGGATGCGGAAAAGCGCGTTTTAATGAGAGTTTCGAGCTGATAGCATGCCCGTTCGGCGCTGTCCTGGCACGGGGTGACTATCAGCATAACTTGATAATTGCAAAATTCGGGGCCGTTTAATTCCGCCGCCAGGCGGTTGATTATAAAAGCGCCCATATTTTCTCCGGCGCCGGTGAGAGTTATTTTGCCTGCCTTAGTCTGCTTTATTTTTCCGATAAGGCCTTCGAACAATTTATTTCCTATTTTTTCCCCAGCCATTTTACCGCCTCACTGAATAAAACATAAACGATATATTTAGGTATATTCAACATTCTAAATATTCTCGACGGCTGCTGCATAAGCCTGTAAAGCCATTCGAGGTATAACTTCTGCATAAAAACCGGGGCGCGCTTCAACGCGCCGGATAATACGTCGAACGTCCCGCCCACGCCCATCATAACGCAGCCTTTCACGAACGGTTTGATCTCTTCGATGAATTTTTCCTGCGCCGGGTTTCCCAGAGCGATAAGAGCTATATCCGGTTTGAAGCGGGAAAGCTTTTCTATTATGGAAACGCGCTGCGCCGGAGTAAAATAGCCGTGATGAAAAAAAGTTTCGCCGATCCCCTTATAACCGGATAAAACCGCCGTTTCGAGTTTTGATATAACTTCGGGGCGCGCCCCTATGAAAGCCGCCTTATATCCGCGCGCCGCCGCTTCCGTTAAAAGCCGCGCGCTCAGATCGACCCCGCTCACCTTATTTTTAACGGCTCGCCCGCCCTTGATTTTAGAAAGCATTTTAAGCCCCGCGCCGTCGCATGTGATAATTTCCGCGCCTGAAACGATCGAGCTGTAACGCTCGTCGAAAATGCTGTTATACGCCCCCAGTATATCCAGCGTAACTATGAAAAGGTTGGCCTTTTTTTCATTTATTACAATATTTGAATATTCGATTATTTCTTCGAAAGAAAGGTCGTCGAGTTCTATGTTGGCGAGAGCGAACCGCGGGCGCAGGAAATAATCGCGCGGCGCATAAAGGCCTTGCGCGGCTTTTTCGTTCATAAGCCGCGCCTACCTTAAAGCGCTTATAGCGCTCTTGTAATCGGGTTTTGAAAACACCGACGAACCGGCCACCAGAACGTCCGCGCCGGCCTCTATGACGATATCCTTATTTTCGGCCGTTATTCCGCCGTCCACCTGTATATGTATATCGCGCTTATGATCGGAAGCGATCCGCTTTACCCGCCTGATTTTTTCCGCCGCCGATTCTATGAATTTCTGCCCGCCGAAGCCTGGATTGACGCTCATTATTAAGACCAGGTCCACCGCGTGCATTATATATTCCAGAGGCTCCAGGCCGGTGTGCGGATTGAAAGAAATGCCGGCTTTTTTGCCGAGCGAGCGTATATGCGAAAGGAGCCGCTCGAGATGAAAACTCGCCTCGGCGTGCACCGTTATTATATCGGCGCCGGACGCGGCGAACTTATCTACGAACTGCTCGGGATTGGTAATCATCAAGTGGCAGTCGATCGGAATTTTAGTTATTTTCGATATCGAATTTAAAACGGGAAGCCCGAAAGATATATTGGGCACGAAATGGCCGTCCATGACGTCGAGATGGATCCAATCCGCGCCGGCTTTAGTAACGTTTTCTATTTCGGCGCCAAGTTTGTTGAAATCGGCCGACAGTATCGACGGCGCTATTAACACGCTCTTTTCAGGCATTTTATCCGCTCCGTTCATTTTTTTCTTTTTAACCGGCTTAACGCAAGCGCCAGGCCCGGTAAAAAAACGAAATAGCGGATAAAGCCCGCGGGCGTCATAAGCCGCCGCGCTGAAGCGTGGTTTGAAAAAACACGCTGAAAGCCGATTTTATTTTACCAGAAAACGTAAAGAAGAAAACTTAAAAATCCCGCTATTACGAATAACATACTATACCAGAAATTAGCTATTTTTGCAAGCAGGCTTTTCGCCCCGGCGGTTTTTTTATTGTTCCACATCTCGCCGGCCTCTTTTCTTCCGGCGGCCTTAATATTAAAATTTTTCAAACCGGCTTCCGGCGGCTGGTTTTCGGCGCTATTAATTTCCGTTTCCCGGCCGTCCGCATTCAAAGAAGCGGCCTGCTCCGAAACCGGTCCCATATCCGTTTCGGGAGCCTGATACGCCGCCCTTTTATTTTCCGAGGCGCCTTTCCTGCCGAATAATATAGCGTAAGCATCGCTATCGTCGCGGGTCCTGGGCGCGCTCGCCGCGCCGGGCGAGTTGCGCGTAGAATCCGGAGCCGCGCATTTTTCCGGACCGCCGAAAGAAGGTATTTTAATATCGGCTAAGATTTCGCCGGCCTTATTTTTAGCCCCTTCGGTTTTACGACGCGGCTGAGAGGGTTCTTCGCCTGGTTTCATAAATTTAGACGGATCGACCTGCATGGACGACAGAACGTCGGTTTTATTTATCTGGTCCGAAACGAACTTTACGAGAGCTTCGAGAAGCTCGTCGATGGACTGGTATCTCGCGGAAATATCGCTGGTGACGCATTTGAATATTATGTTTTTAAGCGCTTCGAGCTGCTGAGGCCCGATATTTTTAACGCTGCCCGAATCGAGCCTGAAATCCTTTACGGTCTTCATATTTCTGACGCTTATCCCGTCAGCCTCGAATAAAGGCTTGTGGGTAAGAAGCTCGTAAAACAGGCATCCGGTAAAGAAAATATCGGAGCCGACCGAGGAGATTTTATTTTCAAAATCCTTGTTGGATATAACGTCGCGCGGTATATGGAACTGAAGTATCTTTATCTTGCCGCTGACCTGGTATATAATGTCGGAATATGTGAGCGAGCGGTATTTAACGTTTTCGCGAAGCGCATGCCCGAAAGCTCTGGTGAGCTGGGTCACTATATTTATTATCTGTGCCAGAGAAAGCTTTTCGCGTTCCTTTAAAATCGTGTGAAGGCTTTTTCCTTCGACATGCTCGGAGGCCACGAAAAAAACGTCCTGGTAAAAATCTATATCGAATATTTTCAGAAACAGCGGAGAATCGAGCGCGGCCATGGTCTGAAACTCCTGGGTATAGCGCTGTACGAAATCGGGATTTTTAAGACGCCTCTGTTTTAATGTCCTTATATTTATATTGACTACAGGCTCTTTCACTGTCTGAGCGAGAAAAAGCATTACCTTTTCGTCTTCGTCTATCTTTTCGAGCAGTTTATATTTATCTTTCAGCAGTTTCATCTTTTAACACCTACCTCTATATCTTTAAAGAAAACGTTATCCAGATAAACAAGAACTTTCATCGCGCCGTAGCCGTTGACGCTCAAATCTACCTCTTCGCCGGGGTAATGAGGGTTCTTATAAATTTCGCGCGGCCCCATGTCGTCGAGCAAAACCATTTTGACTTCGCGGCTTTTCTGGCCCGGCGGAACTATGAATTTGATAATTTCGACTTTTTTAGCGGCGTCGCCGTTTGAGTCTTCGATCTGGGGTTTTGCCGCGGTCGCCGGAGCTTCGGCCGTTTTTTCGCCTTTAGTTTCGATCAAAGGCAGCGGGGCTTCCTTGCTGCCGGCGTCTATTTTTATGACGTTGCTTTCGCTGGATTCCATTTTAACGCCGTCGGTTTTTATTATTACCGCGTCCCTGTTTTCTTCGGGCTTTGCCGCGTCCGAATTTTCGCATACTATAAAATTGACGGGGGTCTTATCGGCCACGCCGCTTCCTGCGGCGGGATCCTGGGCCAGAACGGTTCCGGAAGCCGTGCCTTCTTTTTTCTCGTATCCGATCTTGCCGGGGTCGAGGTTGATCTTGCTTAAAACGATCTTTACGGCTTCGATACGCCTGCCGATAAAATTAGGAACTTTAACGGTCGAATTGGCCTTTCCCTGCGAAACCAGAAGGTCTATCTGTGCGCCTTTAGGGGCGGGCTTATTGCCTTCGGGGGTCTGGGAAATAACGGTATCCACCGCAACGCTTTCCGAAAATATATACGATTTCTTGCCTATCAAAAAGCCTTCTTTTTGTATCGTGAACGCCACGTCGCGCAGGTCTTTTCCGGTCACATCCGGGCAGTCTATGGTTTTAGCGCCGAGCGAAAGGATTACTTCCATCACGCGGTTGGCTTTTACTATGGTGTCTGGAGGAGGGTCCTGCGTTATAATGCAGCCTTCGGGAATATTATTGTCGTGCTTTTTATCTTTAATATCCAGTTGCAGTTTGCATTGTTTGCACAGCTCGAACGCGTCTTCGATGCGCACCGGCATGCCGTCCTGCGAAACCAGGTTCGGCACCTTGGTTTCCTCCTTGTTGAAAAAGGAGTTCATCATCTTTATGGAATACATTTTAGCGAACTGAAAAAGTATCACGAAAAATATTATGAATATCAAAAATTTTAATAACGCGATAAGAATATTCCCTTTTACCGCTCTGGATTGTGTGAATCGCATCGTATATATCCTCCCGATTATTTCGCGTTCGATAAATTTATTATTACTCTCTACTTTTTAAAACAGTCGTCTAAATAATTAACCTGCGCTGCCCGTTATTTGATCTCTTCGTCCGCGCGGGTTTTTTTCAATTGTTTGTAAAGCATTCCGCAGGCCGCGTTAATGTCCTGCCCGCGGGAGCTTCTTACGGTGGCGTTGACGCCGGAACTCATCAGTATATTTTTGAATTCGGCGACCCTGGTTTTCGAAGGGGCCGAATATCCGCCTTCGGTCTTATTCATAGGTATCAAATTAACGTGGCATAATATGTTTTTTAATAATTCCGCCAGCTTAACGGCGTCCGATTTTTTATCGTTGACGTTATCTATGAGCACGTATTCTATGGTAACGCGCCTTCCGGTCGTGCGCGCATAAGCCTTAACCGCGTCGATAAGGCATTTTATATTATGCTTGCGGTTGAGCGGGACGAGCTTATCCCTGAGCGCGTCCGTAGGAGCGTGCAATGAAAGGGCAAGCGTTATGGGCATATTTTCGTTCATGAGCTTTTTCATCATCGGCGCTACGCCGGCCGTAGAAACCGTTATTTTGCGCATGGACACGTTGAAAGCTTTCGGGCAGTTTATTATTCTAACCGATTTTACGACGCTGTCGTAATTTAAAAGCGGCTCGCCCATCCCCATATATACTACGTTAGAAAGCCCTTCCGCGGCCCCTTCGCCGTCGAAAGCCGCCGCGAGAACCTGCCCGGTTATTTCGGCGGCGCTTAAATTTCTTATGAACCCCATCCTGGCCGTCTGGCAGAACGCGCAGTTTACAGGGCAGCCGACCTGGGTCGAAACGCAAACCGTATATTTATCGAGTTTTTCCGAATCATATATTTTAACGGTTTCTATAACGTTTCCGTCGGCAAGCGAAAGAGCGTATTTTACCGCCATTTTGTCGCCTGAAACCGATTTACGCTCCATGCGGCATGTTTCGGCGCTAAAACGCCCGGCCAGCGTGGTTCTTAATTGTGAAGGAATATCGGTCATACCCGCGAAGTCGCGCACGCCCGCGTTAAAGATCCATCCGTAAACCTGCCTGGCGCGGAAGGCTTTTTCTCCCATCTCCTCGATGAGCCTTTCGAACTCGCTTAATTCCAGGCCGCATATATCTATTTTCTTTTCTTCGTTCATAAATTTCTTTCCGCCGCTACGGCCTCTTAAAATAAGTATTTCACTTTCCGGAACCGTTTTTAACCAGGCGCGCTATGAAAAATCCGTCCATGCCGCAGGTATACGGGAAAAACGTCTGGTAGCCGCTTTCGATCGTTTCCGTATCCACGCCGGCTTTTTTGAACCATTCGACGACGTGCGCGGGAAAAGGCGAAAGTTCGAATTCCGAATTGTTTTTAATGAATTTCTTTATCAGGTTTATAGTTTCGTTCGGCTCGAACGTGCATACCGAATATACTACCACGCCGCCGGGGACCACGTGCGAAGCGGCCACTTCGAGAAGCTGGTACTGTATTTTAGCGAGCGAATCGATATTCTTTTCTTCGAGCCTCCATTTAAGCTCGGGATGGCGCCTTATTATGCCCATGCAAGAGCACGGCGCGTCGATAAGCACCCTGTGGGCCATTCTGCTCTCGTTCATCTTTAAAACGTCCTGTAATTTGGGCGTAATGCATGTAATGCCGAGGCGCTTGGCGTTGTCTTTGATCTTTTGTATTTTGTGAGAGAACCTGTCGTAAGCAAGTATCAGCGACTGGTTGTTGGAAAGCTGGGCCAGATGGGTGCTTTTTCCGCCGGGGCTGGCGCAGAAATCGAAAACCACTTCCATGGGCTGGGGGTCGACCACGTGCGCTACCAGCATCGAAGCTTCGTCCTGTATATAGAAATATCCTTCTTTAAAATAATTGGTCGATGTGAGTTCCGAAAAATTCTTTAAAATTATGCCGTCGGGCACGAGCGCCGAAGGCTCCGGCTGGAAAGCCGAAAGCGCCGTCATCATGGCGTCCGTCGTGGTCTTTAAAGTGTTCACGCGTATGGAGATTCTGGGGGCGTTATTGTTGGCCTCGCATATTTTAATTGCGTTGAGTTTGCCGAATTGCGCTATCAAGCGTTCTATGAGCCATACCGGGTGAGACAGGTGAAGCGCGAGTTTTACGTTTTCGGCTTCGTTTTCGAACTTTATCAGCCTTTCCGAATGTTCGCACACGTTTCTGAGCACGGCGTTGACGAAACTGGAAGAACCCACCGGGCCGTAAGACTTGGCGAGTTTCACCGATTCATCCACGGCGCTGTAATTCGGCACTTTGTCGAGATAAATTATCTGATATACGCCCAGGCGAAGCGCGAGCAATAGCCATTTGTTGAGGCGCGCGAATTTTTCCTTATGCTCTATGAATTGCAGAATGATATAGTCGAGGGTATTCTGGTGGCGGATGACTCCATACACCAATTGAATGGCGAAATTTTTGTCGAGCGTATTGAATACGTTCTTCTGGATGATGTCGTCGATTACTATATTGGAGTATGCGAGCTGGGTTTCGACCTGATACAATATGCGTATTGCGCACTCTCGGGCATTAATCATAAATTAATCAACCTCATTATAAAACGTTCACTATATGAGAGCCCCGTTTTATCCATGCTTTCGCGGTTTCCGGCGAAAGCGGCGCGCCGGTTCGAGCGGGCGCGGATAAAACTAAAACAACTCAAGTTTTATATCGGCTGATATTTTAATTAGTTTAATATTATCCCGGCGTTAATTTTATTTCCTCTTAAAAAAGAGTCGAAATTCTGGATATTGCGCGAAGCGAGCTGAAGGGTTTTTACGCGGAGGGCGCCTTTTTCTCCGCAGGCTATTATAAATCCTTTTTTTTCATCGGCCGTAATGACCGTTCCGGGCGTCAGATCGTGGCCCGAAAATTCGGAAGCGGGTTCAGCCTCGTGGATTTTAAGCATTTCGGAGTTGAAAAAAGCGTAGGCCGACGGCCAGCTGTAAAGGCCGCGCACGAGATCGGAAATCGCTTTTGGCGGCCGGTTCCAGTCGATTTTCCCCATGGCTTTATCGATTTTTTTAAAATAAGTGGCGGAGTTATCGTCCTGCGGGGCCCTTTGAACCGTTCCGCCGGCTATCATTCCCGCCGCGCGGCATAAAAGGCCCGCGCCCATGACGGATAGTTTGTCATGGAGGGTTTTGGCGTTATCCGAAGGCAGTATATCGTATTTTTCCTGCAATATAATATCGCCCGCGTCGAGCTTTTTAACCAGATATATTATGCTGACGCCGGTAACCGTTTCGCCGTTTAAAAGGGCCCACTGGTAAGGGGCTACGCCTCTATACGCCGGAAGCAGCGAAGGATGGACGTTAACGATGCGGTCTTTAAATTCCGCGAGTATTTTATCGCCTATAATCTTGCCGTAAGCTACGACCGCGAGCAGATCGGCGCCTGAAGATTTTAATATTTCTAAAGTTTCTTCGGTGTTGAACTTTTCGGGCTGATAAACCGGCAATCCCAGTTCCAGCGCGGTCGATTTGACCGGAGAAGGCTTTAACTTAAGCTGGCGGCCCGAAGGCTGGTCGGGATTAGTTATGACCGCGCATACGCTATGTTCCGGCGAGGCCGCGAGCGCTTTAAGCGACGGCACTGCGAATTCTGGCGTTCCGAGGAAAAATATCTTCATCTGGTCTTCTGCACCGCTACTTTCATTCCGGCTTTTTTAAGAAGCTTTTCAATTGCCGGCTTATCCTTCGGCTGGAGTCTGTCTATGAACAGGATTCCCGACAGATGGTCCAGTTCGTGCTGGACCACGCGCGCTTCCATGCCGGTGACTTCCTTTTCGTACTTATATCCGTCGAGATCGAAAGCTTTAAATTTTACCGAGGCCGGCCTTATAATTTCGGCCGTTATGTCGGGCACGGAAAGGCAGCCTTCTTCGTAAGCGGCGGTCTGCTCCGAAGAGGACAATATTTCGGGATTTATGAGAACGACCGGCCCGTTTCCGGCGTCGTAAACGACGAGCTTCAAAGACACCCCTATCTGCGGAGCCGCGAGCCCCACGCCGGGAGCTTTATACATCGTCTGGATCATGTTTTCGGCCAGCGCCTTATACTGCGAATACGGTTTGGCGCAATCGGCCGCTTTCTGCCGGAGCACTTTGTCGGTGCATATGTATATCGGTAATATGGTCATTAATAATCTCCTCTTTGAACGGATAATTTATAATTTCAACCAGATTAATCAGCTTTCAAAAAGTGTTATTCGGCGAAACGTCAACGGATATTTTAACACATTGCTTTTTATTTGTAAAACTATATTTTTTGAGAATGTCCAGCAGGCTCTCCCTTATTATTTCATCAGAGCCGGCGTATACGAATATATTATACCTGTAAATATTTTGAATTTTAGCCACCAGCGAAGGAGCAGGGCCCGTAAGCCTTAATTTGCCCCCGCCCGCGGCCTTTATTCTCTCGTTTATTTCTCCGGCGAGCGCGGAGGCTGTCTCCAGTATAAGCGTTTCTTCCGGGTGGGCGAAACTTATTTTTATCATTTTACTGAAAGGCGGGTAAAAAAGCCCTTTTCTTACGGCCGCCTCGTTTTCGTAAAACGAGATAAAATCGCTCGCGGCGGCGCATGTTATGGCGTAATTATCGGGGTTATAGGTCTGTATAACGCATTCGCCTTCAGTTTCGCCCCGGCCCGTCCGGCCGATTACCTGGCATAAGATCTGGAACGTGCGTTCGGAGGCGAACATGTCGGGCATATTCAGCATGGTGTCGGCCGATATTACGCCTACCAGGGTGATGTTATGAAAATCGAACCCCTTGGCTATCATCTGCGTGCCGATAAGAACGTCGATTTTTTTCTTAGCGAAGTCGTCGAGTATTTTAGAGCTTATCTTCTTGCTGGTCAGTATATCAGAATCAAGCCTCGCCACGCGGGCGTTCGGGAATTTCAACCTGAATTCCTCTTCCACCTTTTCGGTCCCGGCCCCGAAAAATCTTATATACTGGCTGTCGCATTGCGGGCATCTGGACGGGGCCTTTTTCACCGCCGAGCAGTAATGGCATAAAAGCGTCTGCTGCTGCATGTGAAAGGTCATCGACACCGAGCAGTCGTCGCATTTTACGACATACCCGCATGCCCGGCACAAAACGAAGGTGCTGTGGCCGCGCCTGTTTAAAAACAGCAGGCTTTGCTGCCGTTTCTGGAGCCTGTCGTTGATTTTTTCGCTCAAAAGCGCCGAAAACATAGATTTATTTTTATTGTCTATGAATTCCCGGCCCATATCCACGATATGGCATTCGGGCATGGGGCGGTTCTCGACGCGTTTCTCCAGCTTGATTAAAGACGGAAAATCTCCTCCGCGGCCGTTTTGAACGGCGTCATGATAGCTGTCTATGGAAGGCGTTGCCGTTCCGGAAACCAGGACGCCGTTATTTATTTTAAGGCGCATTTTCGCCACTTCGCGGGCGTCATATTTTATGGCCGAATCCTGTTTATAGGACGAATCGTGCTCTTCGTCGATTATGACGCAGCCGAGCTGGTCGAAAGGCGCGAACACGGCCGAGCGCGCCCCGAGAAGTATCTTGATCTTGCCGTCTGCGATCTGCGAATATATGGCGTCTTTCTGGGCCTTGGTGACGAGCGAATGCCATATGGCGAGCCTGTCGTCGAACGCCTTCTGGTAACGGTGCTTTAAATGCTCCGTAAGGGCTATTTCGGGCACCAGGACTATGGCCGTTTTTCCGGCGTTTAAAATTTCTTTGATAATTTCGATATACACTTCGGTTTTTCCGGAGCCGGTGACCCCGAATATTAAGCTTTCGTGATATTCGCCTTTATTTATATAATGCGTTACGTTGGCGATGGCCGCCTTCTGTTCGGAAGTGAATTCCATGCCCCTGTCGTCGCCGAGCTTATAAACTAGAGGGCCCGCTCCGCCGTAATCGAACTTGCGGGGGTCTAACGATTTTACGGCGTATTTAAGCCCGGAAAGCTTTGAAAGCGAGTTTTTGACGGTAACGCGGGTTGAAAGCAGGCTCTTTTCGATATTTTTAATATCGGACGCGCCGTGGTTATATAAAAATTGTATAACGAGCTTATCTGTTTTATTTAGAGAACGGTCTTTTATAGCCTCGAAAACGTCGGCTTTGCGGTTAAAATCGTAGTAAGGCTCGATCTTTTCGTTCTGGTACGAAAGCGAGGGCGGAAATATCATTTCAAGCGCCATTCCCTGCGCGCAAAGATATTTTTCCGAAATCATTTCGGAAAGCCGCATCAAATCTTCGGGCAGCGGAGCGCCTTCGACTATATCGTAAACGGGTTTAACGAGGGTTGGATCGTAATCGCAGGTTTCGCAGCACGAAATCACGTAAGCGGCGACCGGGTCGGCCTGGTTTTTTATATTCACTAAAACCCTGCTGCCGCGGGTTACGAGTCCTGAATATTTGTCGGGAATTTTATAGGTATAAAGCTGGTCTACGGGAATGGAAACGGCTACTTTACAATACATCTGACTTTTTTCTTTTCTCTTTTTTCATAAGCGCCTCTATATTGCTTAAAATAATGCCGGCGCATTCGAGTTTGGAGGCTTTTTCGTAATCGGCCGGCGAATTTTCGAGGCCTTTTTTTATTATAGTTATCTTATTGAAATCCGACGCGAAGCCCGTTTCCTTCGTTGACACGTCGTTTAAAACTATCATGTCCATGCTTTTAGCTTTCATCTTGCGAACGGCGTTTTCGAGATGGTTGTTGTCTTCGGCGGCGAAGCCCACGACGATCTGCTTTTTCTTCTTTTTAGCCGCGGTTTTTAAAATATCTTCGGTCGCGGCCAGCTTAAAGCCGCCGTTGTTTATAATATCCATTTTGGCGGCTTTTTCAGTCAGTTTCCGGTTGAACGTAAAATCGCAGGGCGCGGCGGCCGAAATCAGCACATCAGCGGCGTCGAAATTATCGATAACCGCCTCGAGCATTTCTTTTGTGGTAACCACGTTTATAACTTCGCGGATTCCGGCGGGCGGCTTTATGCTTACCGGGCCGCTTATTAAAGTTACCCGCGCCCCCGCTTTTACCGCGGATTCCGCCAGAGCGTACCCCATGCGGCCCGTGGAAGGATTGCTCAAAAATCTTACGGTGTCTATATATTCGCGGGTAGGCCCGGCCGTAACGACTATATTTTTGCCGGCGAGCGGCGATTTTTTAACGGGCGCCGCAAGCGCTTCGATGCGCCCTATAATTTCTTCTACCGGCGCCATTCGGCCGCGGCCGCTTACGCCGCATGCGAGATACCCTTCGGCCGGCTCTATTATATCGTAATTTTTTAATTTTCTGAGCTTATCTAAATTTTGGATAAAAATCGGGTTTTCGTACATCCTGGTATTCATCGCCGGAGCGATAATAACGGGTTTTGCGCATGCCGCCGCGAGGGTGGTAACCGCGTCGTCGGCGATGCCGCAGGCGATTTTAGATATGAGGTTATAGCTGGCCGGCGCCGCCACCAGAACGTCGCACCACTCGGTAAGAGCTATGTGCGCTATTACGGCTTCATCCGCGAATAGATCGGTAACGACCTCGTTTCGCGACAGCGACTTGAAAGGGACTTTAGACGCTATTTTTTGAGCGTTAGCGGTCATGGCGACCACGATCTCATGGCCGGCCTGTTTAAGTTTAGAAACCAGGTCGAGGGATTTATAAACCGCTATGGAAGATGAAACGCAAAGCAGCACCTTCAAAATACTATCGTCCTTTTTTCATGTTATCTTCTATGATGCCTTCGCATTCGCCCACAGCCTGATCGAGGTCGGTGTTTTTAACGATGTAATCGTATTTGGAGGACATTTCGATTTCCTGTATGGCGTTATGGATGCGCTTTTCGATTACGTCCTCGGAATCGGTATGACGTTTAAAAAGCCTCTGCCTGAGTTCTTCTATGGAAGGCGGGGCTATGAAGATCAAAACGGCGTCCGGATAATTTTTTTTGATGTTCTGCGCGCCGCGGGTGTCTATATCGAGCAGCACGTTTATTCCCCTGGAGACCGCGTTTTCGATCTGTTCCCTGGGAGTGCCGTAATAATTGTCGTGCACCTTCGCATGCTCTACGAAAGCGTTTTGGCCGATAAGTTTTTCGAACTCCTCGACGGTCGTGAATTTATACTCGCGCCCGTCCTGTTCGCCGTAGCGTATCGGCCTGGTGGTCATGGATATGGAATATACGATGCTGTCCTTGAATTTATCCAGTATCGCATGCGCTATCGTGCTTTTTCCCACGCCGGACGGCCCTGATATAACGTAAAGTCTAGCTCCCATATTACTCATCGTCCTCTTCTTGAGCCGCGCCGTCAGAATCGTCTTCGGCGGCTTCTTCGAAAGCTTCTTCTTTTTCGAATTTAACTTCTTTATCCAGCAGTCTGCCGGCTGAAGTTTCCGGCTGGACGGCGGAAAGCACCACATGGTTGGAGTCGGTGATTATTATAGCGCGCGTGCGCCTGCCGTGAGTGGCGTCGATGAGCATTCCGCGTTCGCGGGCGTCTTCTTTGAGTCTTTTCATCGGGGCGGAATCGGGGCTGACTATCGCAATAATTCTGTTCGCCAGGACGACGTTTCCAAAACCGACATTGAGCAACTTGATATTCAAACTCATTCTCCTTAAACCGAATATATCAATTATTCCATATTCAAAATCACTGAAATAACGAATAATATCATATATTCATAATATTTGTTATTTTTGCTTTCTTCTATACTTTAAAAAGATTCCGCGGCTTGTTATACTAAATATTTCGCCTGCTTTACTTTTTCGCTTCCGCGCCGGCCGACAGAATATTGACGAGCCCCTGGGCGACCACTCTTACGAATTCATGGAGCATTTCCGGATTGAGGTTTTCGAGATGATCGGTCGTTTTATGGTAATGAGGGTTCGCGCCGTATTCGTCTTCTATGAAAAGAAACGCGGGAGCGCCCGCATTTATAAACGAAACGTGGTCGCTGCCCCACACGTTGTATGACATGGTTATCTTCAGTTTTCCGCTTTCCTTCGCGACCGCCAGAAAGTTGGATACGAAAGAATCGTAAGTCTGCCTTGTCTGCCAAAGGGAAGATATGGGGGCGGTTTTATCGAAGCCGATCATGTCGAGATTGACCATGCCGAGGACTTTAGTTATTTCGCCGCTCGCTTTAAGCTGGCTCACATAGGCCTTGCTGCCGCGAAGGCCGAGCTCTTCTCCCGCGAAAAGAACGAATCTCACCTTGTGCGCGAAAGGATATTTAGATATTATATTAGCCACTTCCATGGCGCCCGCCGAGCCGCTGGCGTTGTCGTCCGCGCCGGGAGCTTCTATAGACGGGTTCGGCGACATGGCGTCGAGATGGCCGCCCACCACGTAGAAACCTTCATTTTTTTCGGCGGCCGGCGATTTTTTCTGCGCCACCACGTTGTACTGCTTTTTTCCGCCGTCGAGATATTCTACGAGCTTCGCTTCGAACCCGAGCTTTTTAAATTCCTCGACCGCGAAGTTGGCGGCGTCGAGATAGCCCTGGGAATAAGAATATCTGGTTTTATAATTTTCGAAAGTTTTGATATAGCTTTTTATTCTGTTGAGATCGACGCTGACCGTTTCGGCGCTTTTGATTTCGGGGATATAGATATGCCGTTCGTTAACGGCCGCGCGGATATTCTGCCTGAGCGATTCGAGCTTGAAATGGTTGCTCTCTTTTTTCGCGATCTGGTTTAAAACGCTCGGCGGGGCCTGAAATATCACATGGGCGCCGGATTCGTAAATCACTTTTATGTCTTCGGCGAATTCGTCGAGAGGGGAATCCATTCCGCGTTTTATAGCGAGCATGGGTTCGCTCATTTTATTATCTATGAGAGCCGATTTTTTAACAATGGCCTGAGCCGGGATACGGGGCATTTTGCCGCTTTCGTACGATATGAAAAAATCGTTATCGAGTTCGCACCAGTAGCTCATGTTTTTATCTTCTTTAAACTTTGAAAGATCGGCCGTTTCTACCTGGCTGATGTCGAGCGCCATATGCCTCAAAGCGGTTTTAACGCCTAAATTACCGATTTCGTCGGCCGCGAACGCGGACGCTAAATTTAAAACGAGGGCCACCAGAGCTAATAATAAAGATAAACGACGCATAATCCGCTCCTTTTATTTTTTATACTTACAATAAATTTTAGATTCTTTTTAATATCGTATGAGTAAAATATTTAAGTTAAGAGTTCAGAGTGGAGAACTAAAGGACTTTTGGATATTTCGATAAAGCGTTTTATTCTCTTATATATAGAGCTCGCAGGGCGAGCCCCAGCCTTAACTATTCACTATCCACTCTACACTATTCACTGACAAACTTACCCACATGAAATGAATAATAGCCAAATTTTATTTTGGCGCCCAATTTATATATTCTATCTACAGGCTAGTTAATTATACATTAAAAAGGCGGACTTGTCAATTTCAATTCGGCTTTTCGGCGAGGCTTTTTTTATAGCCCGCGGGCGGCCGCAAGACCTTTAAAATCGCTGATTTCTTTATAGATCGAACCGCATTTCCGCTTCAGATTATCCGCATCGAAACCGCCGTCGTAGATCAGGGACCCGTTTTCCATATAAATTAGCCTTTCGGAAACGGCGAGGGCGAAGTGGATATCCTGAGTCACTATTATTTTGGCTTTTTTAAAGCCGGCCAGAGTTTCGATCAGCTTGAGCTTGCTCGAGTAATCGAGGTTCGACGAAGGTTCGTCGAGCATTAAAACTTCGGGCTCTATAACCATTACCGATGCGAGGGCGAGCCTTTTTTTCTGGCCGAAGCTCAGGTGCTGCGGCTCGAGCTTCATGAATTTTTCAAGGCCGAGCGATGCGGCGTAAAAATTTAATTTTTCAACGGCGCCATCTTTCGAAACGCCCAGGTTTTTCAGCGCGAATAAAATTTCTTCTTCGACCGTATCGCAAAACAACTGATTTTCGGGATTTTGAAAAACCAGATTCACTGTTTTATAGAGCGTTTTTTCATCAAAATCTTTGAGCTTGCGGCCGGAAATTTCTATACTGCCTGAATAATCTTTTAAAATGCCGACGAGCGCAAGTAAAAGCGTAGATTTACCCGCGCCGTTAGGCCCCATTATCGAAACCGTTTCGCCATGGTTGATTTTGAATGAAACGCCGTCTATAATAAAAGCGCCGCCGGCGTCATAGGAAAATTTTAAATTTTCGACACTTATTAAATTATTCATGGCTAAAAAACCTTTCCATAATAATATTTTTGCGCTATATATAAAAGCATAAAAGCGCGCACGCCGAAAAAATCGCTATAAATTTATAATCGCCTGATTTTAAAGCCGGAGGCATATAAAATTCGCCGCCGGCGTCACCGTTAAAGCCGCCGCCCCTCAGCTTCATGGCCATATTATTGCCGTGCGCGCGATCGAGGCTTTTTATAAACAGCATCGAAAACATCATCGCGAAAGTCTTTATGCCCAGCATATTTTTCGGCCTGAAAAATCTCAGCCTGGAGGCGCATTGCATAACAATAAGCTCGTTTATAAAGTCCTGGAGGTAACGCCAAGTGTTTTTAAAAAGCCTTACGAAAACGGCCGGAAATTTAAAAGCGTAAAGCGCGCCCGAAAGATCGTTAAACGAAGTGGCCGCGCTGAAAACGATCACCGAATTAAGGCCGATTAATATCTTGAGCATAAGAACGAGCGCGAATAGCTGCTCGTATGTCTTTATTCCAAAAAAATCGATAAATACGAATCCCAGCGCGGAATTTTTGAGGACCTCATCGGGCCGCGGGCCGTAGTCCATTAAAAGGCTTCCGCCCGAAATCATGCCGTAAAAAAAAACCGCGGCGGCGTACAATACGAAAGGCGCCGCCGGAAGAGAGCGGCCGATAAAAGCCTTAAACGGGATCTTTGAAACTGCCGCCAGAACGAGAGTAAAAAATAATATCAGCGCCAGGCGCTCGGGTTTTTGGGCCGGAACGGCAGAAGCCGCAACCGGCACGGCTATGAGAAGCCCTAATTTAAGCGCCGGATTTAGCTTTTGAATCAAGCCGTCTATATCGTGATATTCGTCGATTTTAAAATGCATGGCAGGCATACCGCCGGGCGGCGAATGAAAAGCGGTTTTTTAAAAAAACTGCTACCGGCATAAGTTATCGCCGGCTTCCGGCCGCGAAGGCGCGGCATTTTTCCTGGCGGCCGCCGAATAAAATTTAAAAAACGCCAATATAAGCATGATCCCGGCGAGACCGGAAAAAATAGTCGAAACGGATTCATTTTTAATAAAAGGCGTTTTATAATCGCTGAATATAAAGTAATTCGATTCGCCGGTTTCTTCGGCCGAGTTTTTTTCATTAGCTGCCGTAGAAGAGCTTTCCAGGCCGGCAGATGCGTGTTTTTCGATAGTCCAGTCCAGCCCGTCGGGATTTTGCGACGCCATTGGCGAAAGCATTACGGCCGCGAATGCTGCCGCAAGGATTATATAAAAAGAGTTTTTTATGAACGCGCTTTTAATCACAAAATTCATTGGTTCACCGCCGCGGTTTCCGCCGTTTTATCTTCATAGGATTTATAATATTTTTCGAACAACCCGGGCCTGACCGCCGTTAAAAAATTAAGAAGGACGAATACTATAGCCGCTTCCGCGCACGCTATAAAACAGTGTATAAAAACTATGGTGGACAATATGGTTTTGACGCCGGCCACGCCTGAAAACCCAAGCTGAAGGCCGCATGAAAGAGACGCCAGAAAGACGGAAAGCCAGGCGCAAGCGGCCGCGAGTATGGAAAAACCGGCCCTGGTCTTAAAAGCGCTTACCGCGCCGTTGAGATTTATAAATATGAAATAAGGCGCCAGGCCGCCCATGACGCCCATATTGAAAATATTGCTGCCAAGGGCGGTTATTCCGCCGTCGGCGAAGAAAAGAGACTGTATTACAAGGATAACGCTCATCGAAATAAAACCCAGCGGAGCGCCCAGGGCTATCATGAGCAGGGAGGCGCCGAGGAAATGACCCGACGCGCCGAAACCGACGGGAAAATTTATCATCTGCGCCGCGAATACGAAAGCGGTAAGGGCGCCCGCAATATTGAGCCCGGCGTCGTCTATGGTTTTAGCCAGCCTGTTGTTGAAATAATAAAACAGGCCGCCGGAAACCGCCGCTGAAGCTATATTTATATTATTGGATAAAAGGCCGTCGGGTATATGCATAACGATATTATGTTATCACAGGTAAAAATATTTGTCAACCCGAAAAACGGAAAAACTATAATATAAAAACCGGAGTTTTTACGCCCTTTTGCATAACCCGCCGCGGCTAAACGCGCTATTTTTTAATTTCAAATCCGGAGCCGTACCAGCCGCTCATTCCGTCCGAAACGTTCACGGCCGTTATTTCAGGGCAAAGTTTTGATATGATTTTGCATGCGGATGACGATCTCGCCCCGCTGTAGCATATTACGTATAATTTTTTAATTTTTTTCAGCTCCGCGAACCGCCTCGAGATTTCGCCGAGAGGGATATGGACCGCGCCTTTTATATGGCCTTCTTTGAACTCATCGTCTTCGCGCACGTCTAAAACCGCCGCCTGGGAGCCGGCAAACCCGCCATCGCTCATTATCTTCTTAAGCTCCTTCACATCTACGCTCTCGCCGGCGTAGATCATCGAAGCTTTTAATGCCGTTATAAGAACCAGGGCGGCGGCCGCCAACATCAAGGTCTTCATGCGATTACTCCTCTATAGAATTTATCTTTTCGTTTCCCGCCCCGCGAATGCGTTAAAAGGGCGCAACGAAATATATCATGTATTACTTATATATTATACATTAATTTTTAATATTTGGCAAGAATTTTTAATGAAGGCCGTAGTTTTTATTGCTGGCCTCGATATATTAGATTTTTTGACGTGTACGCGGAGCCGTTAATTTTTTATTTATTCCACGGGCTTTTTTTAACGATCTTTTCCTGCGTGCTGGCGGAAAGATTTTCGACTAAATCCGGAGTGTCGTCCAATAAAGAAGGCCTTTTGACGTCGTAAAAAGAGAACGGGCGCATATCGCCTGAAGCTCGGAGCTTATCGAATTCCCTTTCCCATTTTATGTGCCAGAGGTATAATTCGGCCACGAACATCTGTTCGAGGTATATGGTGTAGCTCCATGCGAAAGCTATATAAACCATGGCGAGATACCATGCCTGCTCAGGAAATACTATTATCGGCGGCCTTCCTTTTTTCGCGCTTCCAAGCGCGAACATCAGCGCCACCGGGAAAAAAATTATAAACGACGCCAGTTCCGTCAATACGAAACCCGAAGTGAATTCATATAAATGAAGCCTGAAGACGCTCAGCCCTTTTTTGACGGCGTCGAAACAGCCGCGGTTTTCCCACGCGATTCCAGGCAGTATAAGAAAAACTATCATCCTGACGCCTTTTTTCAGCGCGTCTATAAAATAAGAGCTGAAAGAGAATTCGCCGTCGGCTCCGGCAAGAGTTTTAGCGGCGTTTTCGGCGTTGAATTCGGAATCGTCTTCTTCGTTTTTCCGGCGTATAAGGGCGCTTATAATAGTCAGCAAAACCCATAAAACCGTCCATACTATAACGATAGGTATCATTTTAACGAGATTCAAAGCGAGAGTTTCAAACACGGCTTTTAAAAGGTCGGGGGATTTTCCCGATTCTATCTGCTGGATGAGTTCTAAAAGCACGGAGCAGGACATCGCGAGTAAGAAAGCGAACGCGAATATGAAGGCGGTCACGATCAGAATAGATTCGCCGCCGGAAAACTTTTCCCACTTCAAGCCGTACTTCATGTATAGTATCATAGGAGCGTAAACGCACCAGACGAATAATAGAGGAAATATCATCACTGGATATTTCATAAAAACCTTTATAGACTCTTTAAACATATCCCAGCCGTTTGAAATGCCTTCGAACATTTATAAAGCTCCTTTTCTGCAATACTAATAAATAACACCGGGACCATTATAATTCTTTTCTGCAAAAAAAACAAGGTTAACCGCCATAAAACGCCTTAACATAATATTGAGTTAAAATCGAAACGAAACGAACAAAATACCTGTCCGGTCAATCGATTTCTACATACCTGCTTTCTGAATGAGCGTTGAATTCGGGCGCAAAATAACTTTCGATCGATGCAGGGCCCGAATCGAATTTACCACGGTAAGCCGCATTAAGATCATATTCGATAATTATGCTTTCACCTGATTTAAGAGCGTCTATAAAAAAATGCGTAGCTTCTTTTCGATTGGACTGATAATAGAAAACAGATTTTGAAGATTTATATCCGGAAATTTTATCGGAAGGTTCGAATCCTGCCGGACGAAAATCTTTAACGTGAACGAAATCAAAGACTCGCGAAGCGAAAATTTCCAGCCGCACCACGATTTTGTCGCCTGTATGAAGAATTTTCGGCATTTCTTCGAGAACAGGAACTTTTGCGCCGCGCTTTTCGATAAAATAAGTTTTCTTGATTTTTAAATCTGACGACGCATAATTTTCGATCTTTGAAATTTTTCTTGACGATTCAAGATGAACTCCGCCCCATAGAAAACCGGCGCCTGATTTTTTTACGGTTATATTCTCATATCCTGGCATGATTTTAGAGCCGGAATATATTTTTTCGAAATACCCTGTGCCTTCTTCTATCGTATCGGTAATAACGGTTTCGTTTCCAAGCAAAACTTCCGCGGAGGATCCATTATTCATCAAATTTTCACCGAACGCCAGAAGCGCGTAAACGGCTTCCGCAGTCACGGCGTTATTTCTCCATGCTCTCGTCTGTTTTTCGCTCATTATCCACATTTTACAGAGCTCGACGCATTCCGTTTCGCCGGCTTCATCGAAAGTTTCTATCATGGCCGCGTGCGTTCCGACCGGAACGCCGGCTGAAAACCAGCAGCCTATTGAATTCATCCATGACAGGCGCATTCCACGTTCATCGACCGTGGAATTATCTTTCAGCATTGCGACGGCCTTATCGAATATTTCCGTTCGGCCGAACCGTTTGAGAGCGGCGCCTAGTAGAGATATTACGGGCCTCGATTCGGTTTTATTCCAGTTTTTTTCAGCAGTTTCAATAAGATCGTTAAAAAATTTCTTACCTGTGACAGATTTGTTAAAATCCATGAAAAAACTTCTGATATATAAATAAGCCGCTATATGCTCTATAACCGCCTCCTGAGTGCCGTTATTTAAAATTTTTCGATCATAGGCTTTTTTGAAATGATCATCGAGCGTTAAAATTTGATTATATAAAAAATGGCCGTTCTTAATTTCAATTCCGAGTTTTTTCAGCCTCGCAAAACCGGCGCAAATAAAAAGCGTTACTTCGAGTTTTTCGCTTCCGCCCGGAAACCAGACAAAAAATCCGTTCGGCCCCCGCCTGTCTTTTAATTTAGATACGCAGCCATTTATTTTATCGTCGAGAAAAGATTCGTCCATAATTTTTTCGAGCGACTTAAGCCTCTTTTTTTCTTCGATAGCTGAAACCGCCCATGAGGTTTCTTCAAATTTTACGTTTTTTAAATTTTGATTTTTTTCAAGTTTCGGCCCGGAATTTTCGATAAGTTTTGCCAGTGTTTTCTTAATGTCCGGATATTTTATCAAAAGCGCTCTGGCGATCGAATAGGCGTAAAGCCTTTCAAATATTGCCGTAGTAACTTCATCCGGTTCGCCTTCGACGATGACGGGAAGCGACATCAAAGCGTACCATACCGGATTAGACGCGATCTGCACGGTCAAAACGGCTTCGCCGCTCGAAGATGTCCCGTCGAATAAATTTTTTAAAGCATCGAAACGATATTTTTTTTCCGCACCGCCTCTGCAAAAAATCGGAATTGATTCGACAAGTTTAGTTTTTTCGGGTAAAACACCGATCGGTTTTTCCACTGCGTCGCTTAAACTTTCCGTGGAAGCGGACGCCCTTAATAATAACGATGAAACGTTACGGGCTGTCTTAATTTTCCAATTCATATAAACCGCCGTATTCGGACCGACGCTAAACTCTTTATACGGCAAGTTATTTTCAAAAGCTTCATCGAGCCTGGTTACTCCGTCCGAGTCAAGCACGGTCAAAAGCGCGCGGCCTTTTAACGAAACGGCCGTCATATTTTCGATTTTAACCGGCATTTCGACGATATCGCCTTCTCTTAGAAACCGAGGAGGATCGAGACGGACCATCAAATCTTTGCTCGTTACGAATATTTTATCTATAATTCCGCTTTTCATATCGGCGCCGTGGGCCATGCCTATAAAACGCCACTGCGTTAATTTTTCAGGCATTTTAAAATCGAGTTTTATCGTTTCGCCTTTTTTAGCGCTTATTTTCGGATAAAAAAACACCGAGTCCGAAAAATCTTTTCTCACGGCTATTTTTAAAAGATCGGCGTTATTCACGCCGTTTTGCGCCAGCGGGCTTTTACCGCCCAATCCTTTCGTTCTGAACAGATCCCTGAAATTTATAAACCCCTTCAGCTTCTCGCCGAATTTTTTCTTTAACGCCAATTCAGGTATTTGAGCATATCGAGTTAAGCTTTCATATCTTTTAATATTTTCATTCTTAATATCGTCGGGATACTGGTATAGCCGGCTGTAGCCGCTTCCAAAAGGCCTTTCTATAGAGCTTTTGTAATAGCCTATTTGCGTTTCGCCCGTGAAATCGCCGTATTGCCTGTATTTTTCATCTTCATATTTTTCCTTCGCTTTATAGCCGCTAGATATGAACAGAACCGGATAATCAGAGTTCACCCGGCTAGCTTTACAACGGTCGATATGAAAACGTCCCCGAAAGTCCTTCCAGGAATGGGGCGCTATCGAATCAAGAGCCCTGTCATAAAGCGTTGCAGCGAATTCTACCTCGCCGCTGGCCATGGGATCGCTTCCGTCAAAAACTTTTAACGCGAGATTTTCGACGGTTCCAAACGCCAACTGGTGTTTTTCGATATCAAATTTCACATCCAGGCGGTTGGAAGTTAAAGGCACTTCCACGATGGCCGCGCCCCTGTGAAAAAAATCCGGACCGGCGATATGCGTTTCTACGCTGAATCCGCCTTCCATTTCCTTAGTCACAGGCAGCTTCAAAATATTCTGCGATTCGCCCGGCGGTATTTCAAAGCTTTTTATTTTCTTTCCATCCTTGATTATATCCGCCGAAATCACGAATTTTTTCTTATATCCGGTAGCGCAGAGTATTTCAAGCGTTTCACCCGGAACCGCCGATTTCTTATTAACGGCGAAAAAATAAGGTATCTTAAAATTAAATATCCTGGAATTTTTATCGATAACCATCATCGGCAGATATGTCCGGGTTCTTTTTCCTTCGGCATTTACGGCATTCATAGCAAGCCTGTAAACGCCGCATTTCAGGTTTAAGCCGATTTCGGCGGAACCGTCGTCGTTCGTCTTAAAAACGACGGTTTCGATAGTTTCGCCAGCGCGCCAGAACTCCCATGAATTTGTTTCCGCCCCTTTTTCCGCTTTTTCAAAATAATCTTCATATTTAGAAACATATCTTTCAAAATCGGAAAACACATAATCATAACCTGAAAAGGTATTTTTCTCTACTTTAACGTATTCTCTCACTTTAGACGGCATTTTAAGCGAAACGACTTCGACGGTCCCGTCGCATTTTATTTTTTGCCCGTTGAAATTTTCTATATCTATATTGACTGTCTGGCGTTTATCAGCATAGTGCCATGGTTCAGAGCTCATAACGGCGTAAAGCGCTTCGGTTCCCGCCATAACGCTTTTATTGTCGCATACGGTAACTCCTGCGGTATCGGTAGCTTCTATCAATATTTTGTAAGATGTAATTTCCGAATCTACCTTTCCAACGCGAGGATGCACAAAAAAATAAGGAGCGGCTTTAAAAGAAATCTTAAATTTACCGGACTTATCGCAGTTAACATCTCCGGATGCAAAATTATTGATACTGTTATCAAACCCGCCGTCGGATTCGCTGCATGCGTATTGCCAATAATAAGGCATTGAAAAAACCCTGTATTTAATTCTGGCTTCAGGCACCGCGGCTCCACTGAAGGCAATAAGCTTTCCATCCACGCTTATATCTTCGCCATAAATATAAGTTCCGCAAGGATTTTCAATATTCATACAAAACGACGGCGCTTTATATTCTTCAACGAGCACTGTGCAATTCGAACCGTAATAATTTTCATCGTACCTGCGGCCGCTGATATCTCGTATCATCAATCTTCCGGTAAGAATATTTTCCGGAATCTGAAATTTTACGACGAAAGAACCGAATTTGTCCGTCACAGCCGATTGAGACGCTATAAATTTATTATCCGGTCCCGATAAGGCCAGTTCGACATTTTTATTATTTACGACATTATATGAAGAAGCATTTTGGTTCACATCTATACAGACTCCCCTGCACTTTATTTCCTGTCCCGGCCGATATAACGCCCGGTCGGTAAAAATAACGACATCGGCATATTTATTTTTGTAATTGTTTTGTATTTGAAGGTCTTTACATGAAAAGTCTAAATATTTCCCGTATTTTTCATGCTCAAATTGTAAATAATTCAAAGAATCGTACTTATCTAAATCACTTGAAAAAAATTCGAAATAGCCTTTTTCATCCGTCGTCAGCTTCTTTATTTTTCTTTCGCCTCTCGATGATGAGTAGCATATATTAACTTCCGCGCTTTTTAAAGGCTCGAAAGTAACTGCATGCCTGAGCGCGCCGCTTATTTTATTTTGCTCGAGCTTTTCCACGACCGCGTCGATTTCCGATATCCACAAAAGGCAATATTTGATTTCATTTTCAGACGTGGAAAAATCCTTTTTGTAACCGGCTAATATTCTGTAAGAGCCTTTTTTCAAAAGCGGCATTTTAACTTCCTGCGTTTTAATGTCCATATCTTCACCAGGCTTAAGATCGGCACTCCATTCGCAGACCGGTTTTTTTTCAAGCGCCGAGTTTATAGCCTCTATAGAGTCTAATTGCGGATATGAACGCTTGCCCGTATATTCTTGGTAATTCTCGTAATTTTCTTCCACCGCCCTGAAATAAAGCCGGCTTATATTTTTATGCTCCAGCGCCATCACATTATCCGCTTTAGAAGGCAATACCTTTCGCGCGCTTATACTGTAATATTTTGGAAAAATGCGGCTTCTGGCTCTGCCTATATCTTCATAATAAAACGTTCCCTCATAGAGCTTTTCAGCCTCCGTCAAATATTTATTCGCTTCAATAAGATTCTTTTCATCGTCATAATGCCATGCGAGCATCATATAGGCGGTTGCGCACACTTCATTTTTTTTATATTTTTCGATAAACTTTTTAACCGCTTTTACATAAATATCGCCGATATTCTCGCTTTTTAAATTATTTTTCACGAAAGCAAGCCGGTCGGTATCGCAATCAATAAGAGCCTTTTCGTTATTATTTTTGATATGAAACGCCAGCAGTTTTTGATAGAGTTTGATGGATTTTAAAATGACCGAATCGCTCGCTTCCTGGCCGTAAAGCCGTTCCGCGTCGAATTTTACAAATTCTTCGGCTTCCGCGAATAATGCGGGATCGTAACTCAATTTCTTCTTCTCGTCCACGGCATATTCATCCATATATTGCGTGCAGTAATAAAAATCCAGGGCCTTATGAGCGACAAAATCCAGCAGCGTCGGGCGAAAAGATTCCGGCATATCGCCTTTTTCGATGGCGTCGTAATATCTGGATATTTTAATATCACCTGACTTTTCGCACTCTTTAACGGCTTCATCGTATAAAGACATCACCTTCGCCATCGTCGTATTTTTATCCCATTCGGAAATATCACCGGAAGGAATGCCTGAAGAATTTCTTTCACTAAAAACGTTATCGCGAATATTGTTAATATGATCTTTATACCATTCGGCCAGAACTATTATCATCAGAGGTTTCAACTCTGCGGAAGCCGTTTCGGCGGCCTTTTCGATAGTGCGTATATGTGAAAAAGAGCCGTTCATATGCCTATCGATAACGGCTTTTTTGAATACAGCCTTGAGCGCGTCCGAATATTTTTGGGCTTTTATGCTTTTTTCATAAATTTCATCGAGATAATTAACCGCGGCTTTAAGCAGTTTGTCATTTTCATGGCTTACAAATTTTTCCCATAGCAAATCGATTTCATCTGTCGCAAACGCCGGACGGACGGCAGTTAAAATTATCGAAAATATAATATAACCAAGAATGACGCCGAACGTTTTTTTCATTTTTTTACCGTCCTTATTTTTATTTTTAGCACTATACTTTTTCAGCAAATATTCATAATCATAACTTAAAAATCAATTTTTTGTCAATGTTTTTCTCGGCACAACATGACTAAAACCGTTATGTTGATTGAATTTTGAGCTTCGATTCCGGTTTAATTTATTAACCGCAAAACCGATAAAACGCATTCCTGCGGCGTATGCAAAAAAGGCCGTTCAAAAACTATATTTCAAACGGCCTTTTTTTTATTTCAGATTGCGGTAAAGGTTTTAATTAAGCATGAAGCTGCATGGCGGATGATTTTGGAACGCTCATCCGGTCTATTTTTACGCCTTCGGCGCGCTGGATGCGCATTAAATCATAAAGCTGCCTTCCTACGACGAAAGTGAAGGCCTTACCGCTTTTGCCGGCCCTTCCGGTTCTGCCGATGCGGTGTATATAATCTTCGTCCGCCTGAGGAAGGTCGTAATTGATTACCGCGTCGATATTCTTCACGTCGATGCCCCTTCCGGCGACATCGGTCGCTACGAGTATTCTGACCGCGCCTCCCCTGAAAGAGTTCATTACCCTCTCGCGGCGCCTCTGGTCTAATCCGCCGTGCAGCGCTTCAGCCGGATAGCCTTCGTTTTTAAGTTTTTTAGCTATGCGTTCCACCTTGGATTTCGTATTCGAAAATACCAGCGCTACGTTAAGGTTATGCTGGTCTATAATATTTGTGAGCGCGTCCGGCTTTTCGCCTTCGAGCATGTCGCAGTAAGCCTGCTCAATTTTAGGAACGCTCATTTTGTGATGCGTGGTGTCTATGTGAACGGGATTATTCTGATAGCGGTTCATAAGCCTCATTATATCGCGGTTCATGGTAGCCGAAAACATGGCCGTCTGGCGTGTTTTAGGAGTCTGCCCCAGTATGGTTTCCATATCGTCGCGAAAACCCATATTTAGCATTTCGTCCGCTTCGTCGAGGACCACGAATTTAATCGTGTCGAGCTTTATGGTGCGGCGTCTCATGTGGTCCATGATCCTGCCGGGGGTCCCGACTATTATCTGAGGCCTTTTATAAAGCGCCGATATCTGGCGGCTGATTTCCTGTCCGCCGTAAACGCATACTACCGAAAGGCCGTAATAATACTTATAAAGCTTACGGAATTCCTCGGTAACCTGCATGGCGAGCTCTCTGGTAGGGCACATTACAAGCGCCTGAAGATTTTTGTCGGCGGTATCGACGCGTTCAATAATGGGTATGGCGAACGCCGCGGTTTTTCCGGTGCCGGTGCGCGCCTGGCCGATCATATCCCGGCCTTTCAAAAGCTGGGGTATGGTTTCGGCCTGTATCGGAGTGGCTTCTATAAAGCCCATTTCCGTTACAGCTTTTCTCAAATTGCCGGATAGATTAAGTTCTTCGAATGTGGTTTTTTTCAAAATATTTCACCTTATTAAATAAAATCTTCACCCGCCCGGTTCCGTTAAACCGGCGAAGGTGTTTCATGTATTTTATGCCCGACGCCCATGAAGGCGGTCGAGGTCAATATTTTCTGAAATAATGGAAAAGGATCAGGCGGTAAACCTGTAAGCCAGTTCGTCTCAACGGAGAGACATAAAATTTCATAACCCGATTTAATACGAAAGCGATAAAGCCGCCCGCGCGCAGCAAACGCGAAAGCCGCCACCGGGTTTTTTAAATTAAAACGAAATATTTTATAAACGGACCGAATAAAAAACAATTCGGATAAATAAATTGGATTTTAAAAGCTTTACAAATAAGTAGTTTTAATAATTAATGACCTGAGCCAATGATAACATATAAAACCGCGCATGTCAACATATTTAATATTTATTGCCGTTTTTTTTAATTTCTTTTATCCTTTCGCGGATGGAGTTTTTCCGTTCTTTAACTTCTTTCACGCGGCTTTTTGCGGTTTCCAAATCCGACTTCGCCGCGCCGGCGGCCCCCGATTCCGAGGCGGTTTTCAATTTTTGCGCGTTGGCCGTGGCAAATTCGGCAATACTCTCTATGTCGCCTTTGAGAGCCTCTTTTTCTTCGGTTGAAATGCCGGCGGCTTCGACTATCTGCAGAGCGTCGTTTTTGAGCGCAGCAGCATCTTCGTCCGAAATGTTCGCCGAACCGAGTATGGCTGCGATATCCTGCGAAAGCTGCGCGGCCTCTCTGGCGCCTATCTTGCGGTCCGCAACCGCCGCAGAAAGATCCGAAGCGAATTTTTCGACGGTGCCGCCGGAAGGCGCGTTGGCCGTGGAGAGCGTAGAACGCAAATCTTCCGCGAATTTTTTCTTCATTTCGGCCGTAACCGAAGAACCGGACTTTATAGCTTCGGCGTCTGAGGCCAGCTTTTCAAAATTCGACTTCTGCTCGCCAGTTTTGCCTTTCAATAATTTCGTCCGCAGCTCTTCGGCTTTTGCCTTATATGCGGCAGATTTTTCCTGAAGATTTTCTTTCGCTGCCGCAGTCCCATCCTTCGGCGCGACCTTTTTTTCTTTAAGATCTGACAACCTCAACTTGTTTTCATCGCCGGCAGGTTTCGTAATGCCTCCGCTGACGTTTTCGATACCTTTGCTTACACCATCCGGTCTCGATATAGGCGACAGCTTTTCAGGCCTTGTGATACCGGATTTTAAACCGGCGTCTTTCGAATGTTTTTCGGCAGCAAGAGAATAAGAAACGCAGACAAGGCCGCAGAACGCAAAAACACTAAGCACTTTTAAAAATCTCGATTTTTTCATTTATTCTCCTTTTTATCGGCCCGATATTTGATATTCAACGGCTTTTTCCCTTAAGCGGCGGTATTTATGAATGAGTTCGGCGCGGCCGGAGTTTTCATCGCCCCACGAAAGCGCCGGAACGCTCGACAATACCGCGCCGCCCGATTCGAACGCGGATATGACCCTGTCGGCTTTTTTGAGCGTTTCAGCCGTGCAACTGCGGCCGCCCACATCGTCGTGTATATCCAGGATATACGACCGCAGCGATTCCAGCGCATATAAATTTTCAAGCTCGGCGGTGTTTTTCAGCCCTTTTCCCCACAATTCGACAATGTCTGACTTCCAATTTATTATGGCCTGATCGGCGCCGTTAGACCTCAACCAGCTTAAACTTCTGCGATAATATTCTAAAGCCAGCTCCTTTTCCATACGGTATTCTTCGAGCGCCGCCGCGCGGTCTTTTTCGTCTTCGATATCCATAAGATATTGCATAAAGCTGCGCGTTTCGAATCTTTCGACGGGATGGAAGAGCGGCAGTTCCATTCCGTCGGCGTTATATTCGCTAAGCGGCGAAAAAGGATACATATAGCCGAAATCAAAAAGCTTCACTGTCCGGTCTTTTTGCACGAGGATATTTCCCGGGCAGAGGTCGTATTCGAAAAGCCCGGCTGTTTCTATGTGAAAAAGCGTGTTAAAAAGATCCGAAATTATCTCCGGCGTATATATTTTAACGGGCGCGCCTTCGATCCACGGCGAAACTATTATGCCGTGTTTAAGGCTCGCATACGCGGTATCGACGACGCCTCCGTAAGCCGAGGCGTTTTTCTTTTTAAGCATTTCAAAATCGCGCCTGCGCTGGACTTCGTTTAAAAACGAAGTCTGGCCGTCGGCGTTTTTAACCAGTATTTCGGCGCGCTTCTTTTTAAGGTTCCAGCGGCGGCCGCCGGCGGCCAGCATGAAAACATCGGCCGTCAATCCGCTGCCGATACGCTTTTCGACGCACGGTGAACATTCGTTCACTTCAAGAAGCTCCGGCAGGCTTATCGGGAGCAGTGAAGCGTCGCCGGCTTCTATATCGTTTCCGGAGGCTAAAAATTCGAGCTGCTTATTTCTTCTGAGATCGGCATGACCCATAATAATCCTTTTTTATATATTAGTTAATTCGAATGAATTGAAAAACTCGCGCACCTTTTTGTGGTTACGGTCTTCGGGAAAACAGTTGACGATCATCTGGTAGGCCGTGCCCTTTACTATGAACAGTTTTACTTTAATGCACTTATCGTCCGAAGTCCTGATCTCGCATTCCCTGCCGGGGTAACTTTTAAATTGTACATTTTGCCTGTTGACGATCTTTCCGGAGCTATCCTGTACCATGCCGTTTATGGTGTTGTCGAAAAATAAATCCGGGCCGTCCGTTTGCATGCGGCTTCTCAGGACTTCGGGCAGCTTGAAATAAGAAACGCCGAATTCGATGCCCAGATTTTTGTCGCGCGCAAGTTGAAAAAATACGTTAATAGGCCCGGCCGGCGTATTGAGGGTTTTTACCTCAGATTTATTCATCGTGGGTATAGTGACGCGGTAACCGCCGTCTTCCGATTTAAAGGTTTTGTAATGCGTTCCGGTGATAAAATATTGCGAGAACAGCTTTCCGACTATCATGGCTATTATTATTAAAACGATCTTAAAAAATTTTTGCCCGTCCATTGATTCAGCCAGCCTTTCATTACTTTATTAAAGAAATTATTTCAACTTAACGGAATATGTCAGGCCCAGCCAGTGCTGCTTCGGCGATTCAGACTGAGAAAGCGGCATAGGATCGTGAACCGGTTTGTAATGGCAATAAAACCAGGAAACTTTCGAGTTGACCGGCTGGGAAATTCCTATGCCGTAAGTAGCCAGAGGGCCGCCCACATAATCTATCATCAAAGAAACGGGACGCACGGGATGTTTCCAGACCACTCCATCTATGGCCGCGATTAAGCCGCGGCTGTTTTTATTATCCAGATCGGCGCTTTTAAATCCGAGAATATTATTTTGATAGCCGAGATGAAGCCTGACATTGTTGAAAGCTTTCGAAAAAACGACGTAAGGCGACGGATAGTAATATTGGCCGCCGGCATATTTTTCGGACCCTAAATACATCGCGCCGACCGCCATTGAAATTTCATCGGACCCCTGGGTGAGGATTCTCCATTTAAAATTAAAATTAGAGCGCCCCGGATAATTGCCGTTGTCAACGAAAGAGCGGCTCGCGATAAAATCGCCGCCGAGCTCCAGCTTCTTGTAACCGTACTCGACGCCGTACAGCATCGAAGCCATGTCGGCGGCCTGCGGAGTTTTATTAGCGTACTTATAATAATTCAGCATTAATACGAGAGTATTGTCGCCGGTAATATCCGTTGACGGCACGTTGCTAAAAACTGTAGGAATCGCATAAGCTTTTACCGTAAATAAAAAAAACGCCGCCATTAGTATAACTATTCTGATAAAACGGTTTACACAATGATTCATAATAAAAATTTTACCCCCGTTTATTTTCAATCGCTTCTGCGATTTATATGAATTTTTAAATAATTTACGCTTCTATGCCGCGCGCGAATACGCCGGCATATTTGTTTACAGTTTCGTTCAAACGGAACTTTCTGCCCGAATTGTAAAACGCTTTCGCTATTTCGATAAAAGTGAACTCGAAAAGGTCTTTGACGAATCCGTCCTCTATATTTCCGCAGATATCGCCGTCTTTTTTGCCGAGCTTTACTACTTCTTCAGCCAGGAGGCCTATTCCGCTTTCCGAGCCTTCCTGTTTATTGAAAGATATTATATTTTTAACTCTATAGGCTATAAAAATTTCAAAAAGATCTTTTTGCCTCATCACGCCCTGCATAAGCTCGCCGAATATGTGAGCCGCCCTCGCCCTGGTGCCCTCTAATTCCCTGAACCGCATTATTCTTTCATAATGTTTGCTCGTGAACGACGATTTTATGAATTCGGCCACTATCTCTTCCTTAGACGGAAAATGATTGTAAAGGGTGCCTTTGGCGATATCGACCGCATCGGCGATCTCCTCCATGGTAACGCCGTGAAACGATTTTTCGTTGAACATGCCGACCGCCGTTTCAATTACCCTTCTTCGAAGCTCGGCCTTTTTCCTTTCGCTTCTGGAAACCGGGGTTTCGTTTTTCTTCATAAAGCCGCCTCACAAACGCTTTCATTTCGTATTTTTAAAAAATAAATATACTAAGTATAATCTTATACTTAATATAAAATTAAACCTTGCATAATATATCAAAAATTAGAATTTTAGTCAACATCCCGAATAAAATTTAAAATAAAAATTTTACATCTATTTAAATTTATGTTATTATTGGAAAAGCGATTGTTAATAACATTTATATTACAACGCCACAAGACCTTTTAGCAATTAATAAAAAAAATCTCGATTAAACGAAAAAAGAGGTATGCTGGATGAAATACAGGGGGGTAATATTCGATTTCAACGGAACGCTTTACTGGGATACGCCGCTGCACGATCTGGCGTTCGACATTTTTCTCGAAAAACACGGCATATCGCTTACCGCGGGCGAAAAGAAAGAAAAGATCCACGGCAAGACCAATAACGATATATTCAGAGGCATATTCGAGCGCGAATTGAGCGCGGCCGAAATTTACGAATATACCATGGAAAAGGAAACCACTTACCAGAACATCAGCCGCGAAAGAAATCTTCCGCTGGCGCCGGGCGCGGCCGATTTTATTAAATATCTTCGCTCGCGCGGAGTTAAATACACCATTGCCACTTCGTCCGGCGTCGAGAACGTCGATTTTTATTTCTCGCAACTAAAGCTTCACGAACTGTTCGACCGCGAAAATATCGTCTATAACAACGGCATATTAAGAGGAAAGCCGCATCCGGACTTATTCATAGAGGCGTCTAAAAAGCTCGGCATTCCGCCGGACGGGCTCGCCGTATTCGAAGATTCGGCGTCCGGCATTATCGCGGCTGAAAAGACAGGCATAGCAAAGATATTCATCGTCAATTCCAACGGCGAGGATTACGCCGCCTGGAACCATGAAATCATAACCGATTTCAACGAAATAGACCGGTCGCTGTTCGCGTAACGGTTATTGCTGACTGATAAAGGGTTTTAATGTATTTATACAGCCGGGATAAGGGTTGTGAAAAATAGGAGTATCAATTTTTTATATGTGGAGGCAATCGATGGAACAGTATCATCCTAAAAGAAAGCGGAATGAAATTATCGGAGAAGACGAAAAGAAGGCGCTTATCGCGCGTGGAACCTATATAACCATTGCCCTGTGCGACGATAAGGTGCCTTACGTCGTCACGATGAGCTATGGCTATGACCGCGAGCGTTCCTGCCTCTATTTTCATTGCGCGAACAAGGGCGACAAAATAGATTTCATCCAACGAAATCAAAACGCCTGCGGAACTATTATAAAAGACAACGGCTACCTCGAAACGAAATGCGATCATGACTATGAATCTCTGGTAATACGAGGTAAAATGCATATAGTAAACGGGCTCGACGAAAAAAAGCACGGATTGCAGATTTTACTCAATCATCTCGAGAAAGATCCGAAGCCTATATTCGAAAGAAATATAAAAAGCGATAAATCTTACGATTCAGTTACGATATTGAGGTTCGATATGGAATCTATAATAGGTAAAAAGCATATAGATTAATATGTTTAAAACTATCATCACCGCTATTTTTCTTGCGATAAATCTGGCGCTTCAGGTCATAGGCCTTCCAAAGCCGGTGACGGGAATTATAGTAAACGCGATATATATATTTCTTTATCATTCATGCGGCCTGAGGCATGTTTTTATGCTGGCCGCCTTTACGCCGCTGCTCTCATTTTTTACGGGGCACCTTCCGCCTCCGCTTATTCCTATAGCCCCTTTTATAGCGATTGGAAATATCTTAATGGCGCTGTGCTATCATATTATAAAAGACAGAAAAGCGGCCGTCAGGGCGGCGGTTCCGGCTATTATCAAAGCGCTGGCCATAGCCGTTCCCGGCGTTTTTATCGCCGAAAAGACAGGCCTGAACAATGCGGCGCTTCTGGCCGTTCACGTAGTGATTTCAATTCAATTTTTTACGGCCGTCCCCGGAATTCTGCTCGGTGAATATCTTTTTTTAAGATTGGCGCCGGCGCTCAACAGGTATAAGGGGCCGGAAAAATCAATACCGCCCGAAAATACTCTTTAATTTTTTTAACTTTCTTTAACTTTCTAAACTTTTCTTTTTTTGCTTTAAACCCGCATTCGCCTCTGCTAAACCTTTCAAAACGGGATTAAATTTAAAATCATAATTTTTTCATATAAACTTGACATCTAAGGTACTATGTGCTACAATGTACCATAGAGTACATACAACTTTGAGGTGCATAGTAACATGAGCGATAACGAAAGTCTGGTTAAAAACAAGATAAAAGAGCTTAGAAAAGGCGTTTTGGAACTGGCCGTGCTCAAGATAATTTCGGACAGCGAACGCTACGGTTACGATATTATAGAAGTTTTAAAAGACGGCTCGCTCGCGACTTCCGAAGGAACTATTTACCCGCTTCTGACCAGGCTTAAAAACGAAGGCCTTATCGTTTATAAATGGGAGGAATCCGACAAAGGCCCGCCCCGCAAATATTACACGATCAGCGATAAAGGGCGGGATTTAATGGACGAACTTTTAGAAGAATGGCGCAAGATCGATTCAGGTTTGCGTAAAATCATAGGAGGCAGATAATGAGAAATCTGATGGACTATTACACGTTTACTAACGAAGCGCGAAAAGCCCTTGAAAATTTTTACGAAAGCATTAAAAGAGAAGGAAAGAATTATCCAGCGGAAGATATCGCCGAACTGCTCGAATCGCTGAACGAGCATATTGAAATAGCTATAAAAGAAAAGTTGAAATATTCAGGGGCGCAACGAGTCGATGCGCAGATGGTTCTTGAAACATTATATTCTCTCGGCGATCCGGCCGAGATAGTTTCCGAGCTCGGCGTCTCATCTGAAGAACGCGCCGAAAAAATTACCGAGAAGATAACCATAAAGTATAAATATATACCTATCCAGAAAACGCTCTGCCGCTCTTCCAGAGACCGGTGGTTTTTCGGCGTTTGCGGCGGATTCGCCGAATATTTCGGCGTTTCATCGCTTTTGATGCGCCTTCTGTTCATATTCAGCGGCGTCGGCATATTATTTTATATCCTGCTCGCTCTTCTGATCCCCGATGAAGCGCAGGCTAAAGCCGGCGGAAGAAGCGCCGGAGTGGACCTTATAGTTTCATCAGTACGCGGACTTTTCTTATTATTCATGTGCATTATTTATATTCCGGTGCTGTTCGGTTTTGCCGTGGCGTCTCTCGTATCTTTCAATACGCTCATCGGCGTCAACGCATTTTTCAAAGCGCCCTTCACCACGTATATATTCGGAACCACATCGAGTTTCCTGCTCGGATTTTTCGGGCTCATTCTGAGCGTATCGGTTCTGGCCCTTCTAATCAATTTCATAATGCAGGCACATTTCGGCGGAGGTTTTCTTAAGATAGGCTCCCGCAACGTTTACGCATTCGCCATCGTCGCTTCGATCATCGGCATATCGATGGTATTCGGGCAATTCAACAGGTACACCAGATATTCGGGCGAATCCATCGAGCATTTCGAATTCAAATCGCCCTCCCAATCGCTCAACATGGTATTCAACGAAAAAGACACGGGCGCGCCTATATTCGATAAAAGCATCGAAATCGCCGGCGCAGAAGACGGCGGCGATACGATCCAGGTGGACGTATTGAAGACAGCATACGGCCCGAATGAAGACGCCGCGCGCGAGCACGCTAAAGACATGGACGTTAAAATAGAAATGCTGCCCGGCGACAAAATGTCGTTTCTGGTCTCGTCAAAAGATGCCGGCAGGAGCTACTACACTTTTCCGAAAATGAAAATGAAAATTAGAGTCCCGTCCAGAATCGCATGCCGCGTCGAAGCGGACAATATAGAAAAAGACTGGCACAGCCAGCTGCACTGGATGAATATCCGCGGCGAAAACGATCTGACGGTTTCAAAACGCAATGCCACCACCGAAATAGAAGTCAAAAACACCAACGTGTCCGTCGAAGACATCGATAGCGGCAAATTTTCGCTTACCGGCGCCAGCGGCAACCTCGCCGCCAATAATGTCAAATCGTCTGAATTCGCGGTAGAAGTCACCAACGGCAATATAAACGCCGAAAAGATCGAATCGAATAACTGCACGATCAAAAGCACCACCGGAAACATTAAAACCAGCGTCATCAAATCCGACGTTATAAAATGCGAATCCAACGTAGGCAACGTTTCACTCTACAAAGCGTCGATAAACAGGGAATCGGTAATAAATTCCAATATCGGCAACGTCAAAGTAAATTTCGAAGCTTTGAAAAATAAATCCACGCATCGGATATCTAGCGACGTTGGCAACGTCACTCTGACAATACCCGAATCGGCTTCGCCGAAAGTCGTCGCGAAAAGCTCCATCGGCAACACATCCAACGCCTTCGACGACGAAAAATTCACCGACGAGTCGCCCGTAGTAACGGTCAGCACCAACGTAGGCAATATAAAGATAAAAAAAGACTGACGCGCAAAAATATTAAGCTATAACATAAATATCTAATAAATTATAACCGCATTCCAGCAGGCGCAAGCCATGGGATGCGGTTTTTTATATCGGGCGGGCGTTTCGAAAATTTTGTTATCAGGGCTTCGGCTTAGTTATTTTAACAGCGTTTTAATTAATGATTGAAGCGCCGCCGCCTGAAATCCGAGTATGGCGATAATAATCAGAAGATTCGTCTGACAGAACGCTCTTAAATGCTCGACGACTATTCTTTGCGCGATTAATCCAGATATTATCGCAAGAATCGAACCGGCGGGAGCGTGGTTTACATCCATACATAGCATCGCCGGAATAATAAAAAAGCATGCGTACGGATACGCCAGTACGAGCCACGACGGAAGAAAAGCCAGCGTACGGTTCCACAGGCTCGCAGGACGGACGTCTTCTATTTCGCCTGGCGAAAAATCCAGAGGGTATTCGAGGGTTTTGCGGTCGCATCTGATTCCTACGCACAGGCGCCGTTCATCGAATACGAGTATGCCTTCCCATTTACCGTTAACTTTGACATCTACAAAAATAAAACCGGCGCGCGACGGTTTCGGAAGTTTGGCTTCCAGTCCAGGGGAAAGACTGAACGGGTATATTTTTTCACTCATAATTAAGCCTCATCATTTATTTTAGATAGATTCACTAACTCGGAAATTTTTCAAACTATTTTTACCGTTCATATCCATTTCTTCTTGATTATAGCTGTCTATTGTATAATACGACTATATGCCGCGTCAAGTTTATTCTTAAAATATAAAAGAGGCATTATAATGTTATTGGCTCGCGCCATCTATTTCTTATTGTTTTCTTAATTCAGCCGCATTAAAAAAATGTTGTATAAAATTCTTATGTATAGTATAATTAAAGCTAAAGAATACATAAGGTTTGAATGTTCAGCACGCTAAACCGCGGAAAAATTTTGACGCCGAAAATTTTCTAAAAAATTTTTTTAAATTCACTATTACTTGATTCGAAAAAAAATCCAGGCATAAAAGTTATTCTGGGCGGAATACACGTAAGCGCTAATCCTAATGAAGCTTTAGAATATGCCGACTCGGTATGCGTCGGTGAAGCGGAACAACTGATGCAGGCCATTATTAACGACACGCAAAAAGGCGAGTGGATTTATGATCAATTTTATTCATTTAAAAACATATTAAAAAGACTTCCCGACAATAAAAAACAAATGATCCCTTATTTATTATTTAATTTTGGTTATAGAAAATTCGGGAAAATTACATCATTATTTGGCAAATTAGGCTTAATGAGCTTTATAGGAACGTTGGGAAGAAAACTTTCTTATAACATTGAATAAAAACAGTTAATGGAGTATCCATGAAAATACAGGTCGGCCGCGAAGGCAATGCATATATTTATAAAGTTTCCGACAGTTCGGGCGTTTCCGAAAGCGAACTAAAATCGATGTATTATGAGCCCGATGAAAACGGCATTTACAGAAGAATTTATCCGTGCGGACTTATGTTCGAACACGACGGGCAATCGCTCGAAAATAATTACAATAACTATCTTATGGATAAAGAAAACGAAATTCATAAAAACGATAGAAATGCAATCGATAACGCAATTGAATGGATATGCCGAGTCCATGAAAATAACAATATAAAATGGTGGCTCGCCGGCAGCGCAGCTTTATACGTTCGCGGAATCGACGTTTGGCCGCACGACATAGATATAATGACCTATAAGACGGAAATAGCGAAACTGCAAAAATCAATTGGAAACTATATTTCAGAGCCTTTTCACCACGTCGAAAACTGGGTAGTGAAGGGATTCGGGGTCGTGTACCGGCAATATAGAATCGATTACGCGTTCGAGCCTGAAGAATGGGTCGATGGAAACGGATACGTCGATTTCGGGCCTTATGCGCAATCGCATCTGGAAAAAATAAAGTGGAATAATTATACGATATCGGTTCCGCCTCTCGAACTTCACATAAAATCAAACCAGGCGAGAGGAAGAACCGAAATAGTCGATAAAATAAAGGCTTTAGTTTAAATTTAGTTATAGGAGCGTCTATATGGATAAATTTATTGCCTCTTCAGATGAAACCATGATACATTATACGGTTTCCGCCGCCGCCGATACGGCCCTCGTTTTTATACACGGCTGGCTTGGAAGCGGCTGCTGGTGGGAGTCGCAGGTAAAATATTTCTCCGCAAAATATTGCGTTGTAACCGTCGATCTCGCCGGCCATGGCAAATCAGGCGGAAATAGGCATGATTGGTCGTCAAAGCGATATAGCGACGATATAGCAGCCGCAGTTAATCAGATCGAATCTAAAAACATTGTGCTGGTGGGGCATTCGATGTCGGGAGCTTATGCGCTCGAAGCCGCTCTGGCGGCGTCTAATGTGAAAGCCGTCGTACTGGTCGATACGTTAAAAGACATGGACCAATTAATGACGGTCCAGCAGGCTGAAGAATTTATATTTTCGCTTTATAGAAAAGATTTTAAATACGCGGTCGAAAATGTATTGCCGAAATTCCTGTTTTGCGACGCCACGCCGGAAGGCATTCGCAAACAGCTCCAGAACGAGTTTCTGCAAAATAACCCGGAATCGGCCATCAAAGCATTGAAGCCTCTATATGAAATGGATGTCGTTAAATATGCCCGGCAAATCGAGGTTCCCGTCAGAGCTATTAACTCCGCCTATACGCCTACCAATTTAGAAGCTAATCAAAAATACTTCCGCAACTATAAATATCTCACAATTTGCGATACGGGGCATTATCCCATGCTTGAAAAGCCTGCCGAATTCAATAAGCTCCTTGCCGGGTTAATTGAAGATCTCGGTTTATAAGCCGCTATTTAATATTTTAACGCCGCGGACAGGTAAATGAATCTGAATATAAACGCTACAATATCAAGTATTAATAATATATTGCAAGAAAGGAAGTGCGGTATGCGTGCTGAGGTCATTCACAACAGGGAAACTATAGAAAAATATCTTCGCGAAAACGAGGCGCTTAACGTTTACTGCATAGGCGATCTCGACCGCCTTTTCAGGCCTTTTACCATATGGTACGGGCTTCGCGGCGAAAACGAAAAATTACGCTCGCTGGCGATGCTCTATACCGGCGGAGAAATGCCCGCGCTTATGGCCTACCGTGCCTATGAAGGCGAAGCGCTCACCGAACTGGTTTGCGGCATATCGAAGATCCTGCCCGCGAAGTTTTATTCGCATCTGTGCGAAACTTCGGAGGCCGCGCTGGCAAAGCGCTTCAAACTGGAACCTCACGGAAGGCATTTAAAGATGTATCTAAATGATCCATCGAAGATCCGCGGCAAAGCAGATTCATGCGTGAGAAGGCTTTGCGTGGCCGATCTCGAAAATCTTCTCGAACTTTACAGAGAATCTTACCCAGGCAACTGGTTCGACCCGGCGACATTAGCCACGGGCGAATATTTCGGAGCGTTCGCCGGCGGCGATATAGTCTGCGCCGCGGGCGTTCATGTGTTTTCGGAGAAATACGGCGCGGCCGCGCTCGGCAACATAACGACCCGCCCAAATTATCGGGGAAAAGGTCTGGCCGGAATGGTTACAGCCGCGCTCTGCAGATCGCTTCTGAAAAAAACGTGTTTAATAGGCCTGAATGTCGATTCTAAAAACGAGGCCGCCATAAGTTGCTACCGGAAGCTGGGGTTCGCCGTGGCGGGCGAGTACGGCGAATTTATGGCGAAAATCGGCTCGGCCATTAGTTAATTGCCGATAAAATAACAATTGACAAAATTCAGCTCAGAAGATATAATAAATTTATTAATTACTTTTGAAAAAAGGTGAATTTTATGAGCGTCAATAAAATATTTGAAACCAAAATAATGCTGCTCAAAATTATTTTCGCCATCTTTCATTTAGCTCTTCTATCTTCTTTTTTCTATTTTTCACTACAAATAAAAAACTTAATAGGAGGATTTCATGGACGACGTTAAAAAAATGAGCGAATGCCCGGTGACAGGCGCTTCGAGCAGAAACGCGGGCGGCCGCGGCAGATCCAACCGCGACTGGTGGCCCAATCAATTGAACCTGAATATACTTCACCAGCATACGCCGGTTTCTAATCCGATGGGCTCGGATTTCGATTACGCCGAGGAATTCAAAAAACTTGACTTTAAAGCGCTTAAAAACGATCTTTATAAATTGATGACGGATTCGCAGGAATGGTGGCCGGCCGACTGGGGCCACTACGGCGGCCTTATGATTAGAATGGCGTGGCACAGCGCGGGCACTTACCGCATATCCGACGGCCGCGGCGGCGGCGGCACCGGCAATCAGCGCTTCGCCCCGCTGAACAGCTGGCCGGATAACGTAAATCTTGATAAGGCTCGCCGCCTGCTCTGGCCCATAAAAAGAAAATATGGCAAAAAAATCTCCTGGGCCGATCTGATGATACTGGCCGGCAACTGCGCGCTCGAATCGATGGGATTTAAAACCTTCGGCTTCGGCGGCGGCCGCGTCGATATATGGGAACCGGAAGAAGACGTATATTGGGGAACCGAGGAAACCTGGCTGGGCGACAAACGCTACAGCGGCGACCGCGAACTGGAAAATCCTCTGGCAGCGGTGCAGATGGGACTAATTTACGTCAATCCCGAAGGCCCCAATGGCCAGCCAATACCCATTGAATCCGCGCGCGACGTGCGTGAAACCTTTGCGCGCATGGGCATGAACGACGAAGAGACCGTCGCCCTGGTAGCCGGCGGGCATACCTTCGGCAAGGCGCACGGCGCAGGCGATCCAAAAATGGTCGGCCCCGAACCGGAAGCCTCTCCCATAGAAGAGCAGGGGTTGGGCTGGAAGAGCAGCTATAAGAGCGGAAAAGGCGGCGACACGATTTCGAGCGGCATCGAAGGCGCATGGAAGCCTAATCCGACTAAATGGGACGTGGGGTATCTCAGAGTTTTATTCAAATACGAGTGGGAGCTCCTTAAAAGCCCCGCAGGCGCATATATATGGTTGTCAAAAGACACGGCCGAAGAAGATATGATCGCCGATGCGCACGACCCGTCTAAAAAGCATCGTCCAATGATGACCACCGCCGATCTTTCGCTTAAATTCGATCCCGCTTTCGAAAAAATAGCGAAACGCTATCTTGCGAACCCTGAAGAGTTCGCCGACGCTTTCGCCCGCGCCTGGTTTAAGTTGACCCATCGCGATATGGGCCCGCGCTCGCGCTATCTCGGACCGGAAGTGCCGGCCGAAGATTTGGTCTGGCAGGATCCTATACCGCCCCTCGACCATAAACTGATCGATGAAAAAGATATATCCGAGCTCAAAAACGAAATACTCGCGGCTAATCTGTCGATATCCGAATTGGTTTCGACCGCCTGGGCGTCGGCGTCCACTTTCCGAGGTTCGGACAAACGCGGCGGAGCCAACGGGGCGCGCATCAGGCTCGCGCCTCAGAAAGACTGGGAAGTCAACCAGCCCGACCGGCTGAAAAAAGTTCTGGACACGCTCGAGGGTATCAAGGTAAAATTCAATAAGGGGCAGTCGGACGCAAAGAAAGTATCGCTTGCGGACCTTATCGTTCTCGGCGGCTGCGCGGCGATTGAAAAGGCCGCCAAAAACGCCGGTAAAGATATTAAAGTCCCCTTCACGCCCGGACGCATGGACGCGCTGCAGGAACAAACCGATGTTAAATCTTTCGCCGTCCTAGAACCGGCGGCTGACGGATTCCGCAACTATCTTAAAGCCAGATACGCAGTGAAGGCCGAAGAGCTGTTGATAGACCGCGCGCAGCTGCTTACGCTGAGCGCGCCTGAAATGACCGTTCTTATCGGCGGAATGCGCGTTTTAAACGCCAACTCCGGCGGATCGCGGCACGGCGTTTTCACCGGCCGCCCGGAAACGCTTACCAACGACTTCTTTGTGAACCTTCTCGATATGAATACCGCATGGAAACCGGCCGCGAATGACGAAAACGTATTCGAAGGCCGCGACCGTAAAACGGGCGAACTCAAGTGGACCGGCACGCGCGTGGACCTCGTTTTCGGTTCTAATTCGCAGTTGCGAGCGCTCGCCGAAGTTTACGCGTCGGACGATTCCGGTGAAAAATTCATAAAAGATTTCGTTTCGGCGTGGAATAAAGTAATGAACGCCGACCGCTTCGACCTTTCCCATAAATAAAAAGGCATCGACCGATTTAAGTTCAACCATTGCTTACAGACATCATAGCATATTTTAATCCTTCCGCATCGAGTCCCGCAAAGGCCTCGGTGCGGATATTTTTTCGGATTAGATTGACAATATTATAAAAATATAATAAGATTATTGCGTAAGGCTATTATTTAAACGCCATGATGTGCAAAAATATAAGCGAATTTAATAATTTTAATTGAATATTTTATGGATGAAAATACTGATATAAAATTTACGAATAACCATTATTTTTTCATAGCGGCAGTTTTCATAATTCTGTCCGCATGCGCAATCGCCCTTTCAATAATGGATTTT
Organism: bacterium ADurb.Bin243; assembly: GCA_002069765.1. Classification (GTDB taxonomy): domain Bacteria; phylum Muiribacteriota; class UBA9980; order UBA9980; family UBA9980; genus UBA9980. The sequence continues at coordinate 4,402 of MWBZ01000009.1, read as the reverse complement.
GAAACGGCCACTCCGGCTGTTTCAAAAGTAAGGATAACCCGTAAAGATAATAAAATAATTTTAAGTTATAAAAAATCCGGCTATGAAAAAAATAATAAAGTGACCATAGAATGGCTTTTTAATGGCAAGCCTGAAAAAGAATATCAAGATTTGAGGCTGATTCCCGTTCCATTCGCCGCCGACACTACCGTAGAAATAGAATGCAGAGTTAGCGTTTATGACACGGCCGGAAAATCTTTACCAGTTAAAAGCAATAAAATATTATACATTCAAAAGTCCGAAAAAAATATTCCAGCCGTTCCGATTTCAGATATTTCATCTCCAGCGGCCTCCGAAACATTACATGAATCTTCTGAAGCGGCCTTGAAAGCCGATTCGCGAGGCGCCGTTTCTGCAGATATAGCGAAATCGATCAATGACAGAACATCTTCCGGGCATCAAAACATTTCCGAACCCGAAGACGATACGGCTTCAGTCAATATTCAGCCTGAAAGCGGTTCGGGCCCGTCAGCCGAAAAAAATTATCAAACCGGCGATTATGGCAAAACATCAGCCATGCCTGAAACCGGCGAAACGGATTTTCAAGCCGCATCGGATGCCGTAGAATTTAACCCGCCGGCGCCGATATTTTCTCAAAACAATCAACAGCCAATGTTTAAAGATAACTCAACTAAAAAAGAGCCTTCTCTTCAAGTCGTTTCAACATCAAAAAAATCTACAGACCTTTTTATCCGCAGTGAAGTCCATAAACCCCATTCCGTAAGAGCTTCTGAATATTACCATAAGCCTCATCGGCCGGCTACGATAGAAAATTACATAAACAACGCAAGCGGCGGCCATGAAACGCTTCTTCATTTCGCCGCACGCTGCGACGATGTACGCCTTGCGTTCGACGCTTTTGCAAAAGGCGCAGATATCGATGCTAGGGATATTAACGATTCAACGCCCCTTCATACGGCTATCTTGAATAACTCTCTTGAAACTTCAAAATTTTTGATAGCTAACGGCGCCAATATAAAAGCCAGGGATAAAAAAGGCCGCACGCCTCTGCATATCGCCGCTGTTAAAAAATCAAAAAAATCAGCGATGCTGCTTTTAAATAAAGAAAACCTTTCCAATAATAAAGAAGCGAATTCGGCTCCCGGATCAATAAACAGGCTTGTAAATATTACCGACAACCGAGCTCAGACGCCGCTTCATACCGCGGCTTCTCATGACGCCGATGAAATCGCATCTATTCTTATAGAAAACGGCGCAGACATCAACGCCAGAGATATCACTAAATCCACCCCTCTGCATTACGCGGTACTTAACAAATCGCGCGCCGTGATCGCAATTCTTATTTATAAAAACGCAGATATAGCAGCAAAAGATGAATTCGGCCAGACGCCGGATTACTTCGCCGATGAAGATATTAAGCGCATTCTGCTTCCGCGGGCGACCGATGAAAATCAATTGAAGCCTGATGCGAAAGCTAAATAAAATTTTTGAGGAATAAAAATGGAATTAATTCTAGAAGCTTCAGGAGTATCGAAAAAATTCGGCGGTAAAACCGCACTGGATGAAGTTTCGTTCAATATCCCGCGAGGCTCGACTTTTGGTATTATCGGGCGCAACGGCGCCGGAAAAACCACGCTCATCAAGCTTATACTTGGTTTTCTCCGCCCCACGAACGGAAAACTTCGAGTCATCGGCGGCCGGCCGGGTGATAATTTTGCCAGAATCGGCTATCTGCCTGAATTTCCAAATTACCATCCGCTTTTTACAGGCCGCGAATATATTTTGTATCTGGCGGAAATGTCAGGGTTGAAAAGCGAGGCAGCAGCCTCACGAACGCAAGAATTACTGGAAATGACCGCAATGGCGGGCGAAGCGTCAGGCAGGCGTATGGCAAATTATTCAAAAGGCATGCTGCAAAAGATAGGCATCGCCCAAGCGCTTCTCAACTCCCCTGAATTCGTCGTACTCGACGAGCCTTTCTCAGGGCTAGATCCTTTCGCTCAGAAGGAACTTCGCGATATAATCTCCACCCTGAAAAGCGGTGGCGCGACCATATTGATATGCTCCCACATATTATCCCACCTCGAAAAGATATGCGACGCGGTGGCCGTAATACACAAAGGCCGTATCATCCGCCATGGCGGCATGGCTTCACTGCTGGTCAGCCGGGGACGCTACAGGCTATCGATCGATAACGCCCCGGCACGATTGATTGCCGATTTAATCGAAAAATGTGGCTTAGCGCCAACCGCGGACGGAGCTTATATCGTCGAGGAGAAAAGTCCCGGCGGCAAGGAAGCCATATTAAAAGCGCTCATAGATTCAGGCGCATTCATCAACGGCCTCTCAGAGGCCCGAATGACCCTTGACGAATTCTTCAATTCAACGGTTTCCGGCCGGGAAGGTGAATGATATGTCCATGACTGCCGCTCTCGCCAAATTCACGCTTCGGGAATACTACAGAGCCACCGGACTCGCCTGCGAGACGCTTACCGCATGCCTGTTCATATTTTTGTTTAGCGACCACTACTGGCTTTTGAAACCGTTCGACATCTATTTCGGCCTCGGAATGTTCGCGGTGACCGCTTCATTTCTGACTACTTACAGGGTGGCCGGACGGGAGGCTAATTCGAGAATTTATATAATCCTCACAAAAAAAGTGTCTCGCCGGCAATATCTTCTGGCTAAGCTTGAAGCGTCATTTGCCATTGTCGCAGCCGCGACCGCCGGACTTTTTATTCTTGGATATTGCCTTTGCGATATCAGAAGCTCGTTTAGCTTTGTCGAAGCGGCCTTAAGGCTCATTCCGATTTACGTCGCGGCGCTCGCCGTAGCGGCGATAACGCTGTTTTTTTCAAAAATCGTTTATAGTAACATGATATCCGCCATAGTTCTAATAATATTCAGCTTCGCCCATCCGCCCGGCTTTCTTAATTATATTCTTCCGCCGGTTCAGCAGCTGATCAAAATGAGCTTCAACGCTTTCGAGCCTTACGGCCTGATTTATGTTTTCTGGGGCGTTTTATGCGCGGCGTTTTTCTACGCGGCCGCCGTGCGGGTATTCAGGGCGCGCGAACTTAATTTCGACAGCGATTGACCTGCGCGAAAAAACACGGTAATAAATTGCATATAATATTACTGATATTTTTTAAAAGCGTTCATGGCAGACGATTTAATTAAACTCAGAGATTTATATATCTGAATAAATTTTAAATGCATCTCTTCACGCGACTGCCCTTCCGCTATTGAATATCTTTCGCCGGCCGCTGCGCATGCAACGTCCCAATCGCCGAGCGTTTCGAGCGGAGTGCGTCCGTCAGGGCATTTTGCGTTAATATCATAACCCTTATTTACAAATCGTTTTAAAATATTATCCAACTTTTCTATTTCAATATTCCCGCTTTTCAAGATTTTTTTAACGGAGTTGCCGCAAATACTTTCGACTATAAGGTGAAATGGATTATCGCTTTTATTATCCGGAAATTTTGCCCCGCTCTCGATTAAAATATCGGTTATATTAAAATTCAGCTCGATTATAGATAACTCGATCGGATTAAAATATTTTTCTTTATTATCAGTGCCGGAAATTTTAGATTTATGAGCTTTCTTATAGGTTTGTATATCGGCGCCATTTTTAATCATTTTTTTAACCGCCGAAGGCATATTTTTAACTATCGCAATAGTAAAAGGCGTATGTTTAAATTCACTCGTAATGAATTTGTTATAAAAATATATTCCATTGAGTTCTATATTAACGTCGGCCAGATTTTCGAGTATCATATCGATCAGTTTTTGATTTTCAAAATTCAAGGTTTTTATTATAAAATTTGTAAATTCGTATTCATGATCGCAATTTATTTTAGCGCCTTTTTCAGCCATTAAATCAACAATGGCCGTTAATTTTTTTATGTCATCGCGTTCCCAGAAATCGTCTTCGATTTTACCGCTAAAACTTTGATCTGGAAAATCTTCAAAAAATTTTAACGGCTTTTTAAAACTGCCTCTTGAATCGCCATTACTATCGTCTAATTTTTTTAAAATTTCATATACGGCAAAATACATCGGCGTACCGCCATTACCATGCGCCGCATTGCAATCCGCTCCGAGAGAGATAACTTTTTTTAATAAATCGATATCTTGTTTGAGTATCAAGTAATTTATAAATGGAAATTCATACCAGTGATTCCCGGGGGTTGTATAAAAAACTATCGAGTTTAAAACGGCAGGATGGGTTCGAACGACTTTATCGAAAAAATAATTCAAATGGCCTTTTGTTATTAAAAATATAATAAATCCGGGTAAAAATTTTGAATTAATGTTAATTTCGGCGCTGTTTGAAAATAAAACATCAAAGGACTCAAAATCGTAATTATCCATAGCGATTTCAATCGCGGTTTTATTA
>MWBZ01000008.1 GCA_002069765.1 bacterium ADurb.Bin243 | reverse complement strand
GCTGGATAAAGATAAATACGAAGTCAACCTCACTAGCGAAACATGGGACGGCCTTAAAAATTTAACGCTTCCTTTCATTACCAGTATTTACATCCTGGACGGCATCCTGCACACCGTAACCGTCACGGCGGTAAACGACGCGGAAGTGACTCTCGCCGACCCGCTGGAAGGCAGATTCGTAACTTATAAAAAAGATAAATTCATAGCGGTATGGGAAAAACTCGTGGTGCACGTTAAAATAGCGGATAATTTATGATTATAACGCATACAATTTTAAAAAAAATAAAGTATTTTAAAAATTTTCCAACCTTTTACATAAAAATTCATCTATATTAACGGAGGCTGGAAAATAATGGATCAACATGCATATAAAAATTCCGACGATGCGATGAACCTCGCTACGCTTAAATTTGAAGCGCTTATAGAAGAGTACTATTCTAAAGTGCTTTACCATTCCATAAGCAAAGTCCGCGATCTTCACACTGCAGAAGAAATCACCCAGGAAACTTTTCTTAAAGCGTTTGTCAATATGAAAAAACTTAACAACGAAAACGCTTTCGGGCCGTGGATATTCAAAATTTGCAATAACGAAATATTTCAAAACGCCAGAAATTCAAAGAAAAATATCATGATAAAAGGCGTTTTAAATGAAATCGATTCGTGCAAAAAATATGGAACGCAAATTTCTCCGCGGATCGAAAAATTGTATTCGGCGTTGTCGGCGCTCAACGAAAAGCACCAGGAAATAATATCTCTGAAATATTTTTGCGAATTCAGCATAACTCAGATCAAAGCACTGAGCGGAATTTCAGAAAATATTATCAAGAGCAGGCTTTACGAAGCCAGAAAAAAGCTTTCGGAATTGATAGACCTTAAATCGGAAAACTCAGGCCTCCATGATATTTTTACAATAAGGAGAAAACTGATTATGGACAGAGTAAAATTAACGCAAACGGGCGCATATGTATTTCCAAGGCTTTCTTTAAAAACCCAATTCGAATTGATAAAACTTTCGCGGACGAACGGCAAATTCAGCGAACAGGCGCTTTCGGAAATAGGCTCCATAGATAAAGGCGGAGAATTCGTAAAATTGTGCCGCGGCAAACTCACATTCAATGAGATGGTTTTGATAATTTCATACTGCGATGAAGAAACTATCAAAAGAATAAAATGGGATGAGTCCGAAGATAATCAAAAACTAATCGGCGAATTAACTGACGCTCTTAAGAAATGCTCTATAGACGGCTATATCGTAAACCGCGTGGATGTGATGCTTAAAACTTCCGATGTGGATAAAACGCTCGAATGGTATGAAAAAACTCTCGGCTGGAAAGGGCACCGCGGAACTATAATGGAAGACGGCGTCTGCTGCTACGGCTGTGTCACGCTCGATGAAAAAGGGCCTATCGTTTCGGGCACCCGTGAATTCAACGGATTTCATATATCTTTAGGCGGGCAGCGCGGGCATGAATGCGGCATTTTGCCGATGGTAACAGTAGAAGGGCTTGAAAAACTCCTTTCAAGAATTAAAAAAAGCGGCTGGAAAAATGTTTCTGAAATTAAAAACGAGGAATGGGGCTCTAAAACTATTACTGTTAAAGATTTCAACGGTTATGAAATAACTTTCATGGAATGGCCGGCGCAAATAAAAAATCCTTATAAAGACGAACAGTAAATAAAAATACGGCATTAAATCAAGACGGCTTCATTTTCACTTGACATTGAGCGCAAAATGATCTAATATAATTAATTAACCCGGGTTATGCGGGCCGGTTTTAAGCCGCCGCACAGTTCGGGTTAATTTTTGCCGGCGGTGGTTTTATGAAAAAGTTTACATTATTGAAGTTATCATTATGCCTTATATTATTTTTAAGTTATACGCCCGGGCCGATTAGCGCAAAATCGGAAGATAAAAGTAAAGACGCAAAAATATCGCTTATCAAAGAAGGCAAACGATCAACCATAAAGCTTTCAGAGATAGGTAAATTCGTAAAACACGATATTGCTGAAAAACTGATTAAAATAATTCTGGCCAATAAAGAGCCGCTTCTTGAAAAGCCCGCTTTAAATCCGGAAATTGACGTTACCGATAAAGACAGCATGCTCAAAGAAGGCAAGACGCTTTTAAACCAGACCACATATCTTCGCAAAGCCGGAATAGATCCAGAAACGACCAGAATAGGACCATCGCCCGAAGACACCATAAACGATACGCTCAAAGAAAGCCGCCTTGTATATTACACGTCTCTTGTGGACATAGACTCCGACGGAGAAAATGAAATCAGGTTTTACTCGGTGCAGGGAACGCTTATGGAAGAAGACAACTATTTTTTTAAAAAGTGCGAAGACGGAAAATACCGTCTGATCGATAATTGCAGCCTTGGCGGAAGCGAAATGGTCATTTTTATAAAACACAAAAATACAGTTTATACCGCTGAAAGAAATAAAGAAAATAAGCTGAGCCGCATTAAAGTGTATCTATTCGACGGCAAAAAAGAAAAATTCGAGCCGCTTTTCACGATAGAAACCGGCGCCGAAGGCAAAAAAGGGAAAAACATTTCATTGACGCTTTAATAGACTATATGTGTCCGCGCATCGTTTAATTAAGCGAATAAAAAGGAGAATCCAGATGAAATACGATAAATTAATACCCGGCAAAAAATGCTATCTTTCGCCTGTGAATTTAGATGACGCCGCGTTATACAAAGAATGGCTCAACGATCTCGAAGTATCGACGAATCTGAATATAAGGCCTTATGCGCTCACTATAGAAAAAGAAAAGGAAATGCTTGAAAAACTCGTCAAATCCGAAACCGACGCGGTTTTTGGAATAGTCGATAAAAAAAGCGATAAATTAATCGGAAACTGCGGTCTCATGGGAATAGAGCCGTTTAACAGAAAAGCGATGTTCGGCATTTTTATCGGCGATAAAAAATACTGGGGAAAGGGATACGGAGAAGAAGCCACGAACCTGATACTCGATTTCGGTTTCAACATGCTCAACCTTCATAACATTTTCCTGACCGTTTTTAGTTTTAACAAGCGCGGTATAAGATGTTATGAAAAATGCGGTTTCAAGCACGCCGGAAAACTTCGCGAGTTGAGGCTCGTGGCCGGAAAGTATTACGATGTGGTTTATATGGATATTCTCGATCGGGAATTCAAAAACTCCACATTAAAAAACATTGTCGAAGCGTAAATATCATTAATTTATTATATTATTCGCCTGCGGGCTTTTTAGTTTTGAAAGCCTTTAAAAAAGTCGCGGCCTGAGCCTTGGCGCTTTCGATCTGCTTTGCGGTAAGCTCCTTTTCGATTTCGGCGCACTTCGTCAGGGACGATTCCCGGACTTCATCGTCTGAGGCGGGGTTTTGCGACACTATTAAAAACCACTTCAGCGCGTCCCTGCCGCTTTTTTTTACGCCGATTCCAGCATAATAAAGCGCGGCGAGGGTTGCCTGCGCCATATAGTTGTTGCCGTGCGCCGCCTTGAAATAGCAGTCGAACGCCTTTACCGCGTCTTTTTTTACTCCGAGGCCTTCCGTGTACATGAATCCAAGGTTGTTATAAGCGTCGGTATTGCCCTTTTCAACGGCCTTTTTAAACCATTCTATAGCCTTCGAATAATCGAGTTTCACTCCGTTTCCGTCCAGATACATGCAGCCGACGGCTTCCATGGCGCGAGCATCACCGGATTCGGCCAGAGGATGGAGCTCTTTCCATGCGGTTTCAAAATCGCGTTCGTTGAAAGCTTTTTCGCCTGCGGTAAAATCCGCGTAGGACGGCGATGCCAATAAAAGTAAAAATAAAAATGCTATATATAAACGTTTCATTTATTACCTCTCTATTTTTATTTTTTTCTATTTTGCGCGGATGAAATTTTTATAAGCGCACTATATGAATAAATTGATATTGCCTTTTTCCGCGTCAGCCAGATATGCGGCCACGCCGCCGTCTTCGACGCCGTCGATCATCTCTTCTTTTTTGATGCCCATAAGCTCCATAGACATGCGGCACGCCACGAGCTTTCCGCCGTTATCTTTGACCGACTGAAGAAGTTTTTCAAGCGGCTCGACGTTATGCTGTTTCATTATGCCTTTTATCATCTGAGTGCCCATTCCGAACATATTCATTTTTGAAAGGGTGAGCTTGCCGGTGCCGCGCGGCATCATCATTCCAAACATTTTTTCTATAAAGTTTTTCTTTACGGGCACGTTTTTGTTTTTACGCAATATATTTAAACCCCAGAAAGTGAAGAAGAGCGATACTTTTTTACCCATCGCGAGCGCCCCGTTCGCGATAATGGTAGCCGCCATGGCTTTATCGAAATCGTCCGAAAACACGACCAGAGTAGCCTGATCCGATTTCGGCGAGCCGTGCGGCCCGGTGGGAACGCTTCCGGCGGGGCATTTAAGAAGCCTGGCTTTTATGGACTTTCTTCTTTCAAGATCGAGCACTTTAAGGTTCGTCGCGCCCGCGAAAGCCTGTACGTCGGCATGAAAACCCTGATCGGTGGCCTCTATTTCAATGACTTCGTTATCTTTAGCTTTGCTGACGGCCTCTTTAAGCTTTAATAGCGGGCCCGGGCACTGCAACCCGCACGCGTTGACTCTTACGACATTGCCGGCTGGCTGCTGGTGCGGCTGTCCTTTAGTCTGAGTGTCGTCTGCGTCTTTGGAGGATTCGATGGCTTTATCGAAAGCGCCCTGGTTGAAATAATTGTTATAGCTTTCGTAGCCGCCGCTTACGTTTACGGCGTTAAAGCCGTTCTGCAAAAGTATCCGCTGCGCTATATATCCTCTAAGGCCGACGCGGCAGTAAACCACGACGGGCTTTTCCTTCGGGATTTCTATAAGGCGGCTTCTGAGCGTGTGCAGCGGAATGTTAACGGCGTCTTTAATTTTGCCCATGACCACTTCTTCGGTATTGCGCACGTCGAGAAGATAAGCGCCTTTTGAAAGGTATTCTTCTACTTCGAATATGCTTATAAGCGGCGAGAACTTAGTCATATCGTTTACGGCGACGAATCCGGCCATATTCACCGGGTCTTTGGCCGAGCCGAACGGCGGCGCGTAAGAAAGCTCGTAATTTTCCAGATCGTAAATAGTGGCTCCATGGCGGATCGCCGAAGCTATTACGTCTATGCGCTTGTCCACGCCGTCGTAGCCGCAGGCCTGGGCGCCGAGAATTTTACCGGTTTCGGGCGAGTAAATGAGCTTCAGATGGACCATATAGGCGTAAGGGTAATAACCGGCATGGCTTCCGGCGTGGATAGTGACGGTTTTAAAAGCGATATTCGATTTTTTAAGAAGCGGCACGCTCGCGCCGGTCGCGCCGCAGGCGAGATCGAAAACTTTGACTATGGACGTTCCCTGCGTGTCTTTATATTCCGATTTAACGCCGCAAATGTTGTTGACGGCTATTCTGGCCTGGCGGTTTGCGGGGCCCGCGAGCGGTATTTTAATTTTAGTTTTAGTTACGAAGTGCGTAACTTCCACGGCGTCGCCGACGGCATATACGGCGGGATCGGACGTGCGCATATTTTCGTCTACCCATATTGCGCCAGTTTCGCCGATTTTGATTCCCGCGTCTTTGGCGAGCTTGACTTCGGGCATAACGCCTATAGCGAGAACCGCCATATCGGACTCGATAGTTTTTCCGCTAGCCAGGCTGACGGCTACTTTTCCAGCGGCGCTTTTTTTGAATTCGGTAACGCGGTCGGACAGATGAAGCTTTATTTTATGCGTTTTCATTTCGTTATGGGCGAAAGCCGCCATATCGGGGTCTAAAAACGTCAGGATCTGGTCCTGCATCTCGACGAGCGATACTTCGAACCCTTTTTCGATAAGGTTTTCGGCCACTTCCACGCCGATAAAGCCGCCGCCCACTACTATCGCGCTTTTAGCGCCTTTTTTCATGGCCGCGATTATTTTATCCATATCCGGAATAGTTCTGAGCGTAAATATATTTTCGCCGTCGATTCCGGGAATGGGCGGTTTGATAGGGGCCGCGCCCGGAGATAAAATTAAATAATCGTAACTGTCTTCGAAAGTATTGCCGGATTTCAAGTTTTTGACGCTTACTTTTTTATTTTTCGTATCGACGGACATTACTTCATGGAAAGGTTTTACCGCGAAATTAAAGCGCGCGGCCATGGTTTCGGGAGTCTGAACGAGAAGAGCGTCGCGGTCTTCTATAACTCCGCCTATGTGATAAGGCAGGCCGCAGTTGGCGAAGGATATGAATTCTCCGCGTTCGTACATGGTTATTTCGCATTTTTCGTCGAGTCTTCTAAGTCTTGCCGCGGCCGAAGCGCCGCCGGCGACTCCGCCTACTATAATAACTTTCATGATGTTACCTCCGTATAATATTAGTTATTCATTATATACTATAATATATTTTACTAATTTATGATTTACCCCATAAATATAATTTTAACATATTTTTTTATATAATACAAGTAAGTTTAAAGTAAAATTTTCAGCTATTTTTTTTAAAAACCGGAACAACTTTTTTTATTTTTCGTAATTTAGTAATTAAATGCGTGAGTTATTTTTATTTATTAATTTGGATACGATGCCTTAAGGCAGAAAGGTTAATTTTAAAAAAAATATGAACGGCAATTTTAATTCACCGGTAAAAAGGTACAGGCGTTTTATCGACGCAAGGGAAGCGCCGGTTTTTTTAAGGGTAAAATCTTTTATTATCGACGTAATTATTATATTTTTCGCCATGACTATAATTTCCGGTATTTTATGGAAGCCGGTCCAATCGTTTATATGGGGAAGGCAATATCTCACCAGGGAAGAATACGCCGAAGCCGGCGCTAAAAACGGCATGGAAGCGCAAAATTTATCCAGATACGACAGGATAACGTTCGCTTATGGCGAGCCCAGGCATTACCGTCGTTCGGGGTTCGTTGAAAGTTTTATTTCATTTAACATAAATTACCCGCTGCTTCCGGTCATTCTTTATTTTTGCTTGATGTGGCGTATTTTTGGAGCTTCCGCCGGGCAGCTTCTTTCAAAAACGACGGTGGTGATGCTCGACGACGATCCGCCCGACTTGCTCACGGCATTAAAGCGTTCCGTAATATTCGTTTTTTCCGTTTCATTTTTCGGCCTGGGCGCGCTTACATTATTCGGCGAGGACAATTTAACACTTTACGACAGGCTTTGCGACACTAAAGTGATTGAAAAATAATAGGTCGCGCGTTAGCGTCATATATTCAAAGCGAAAAGAAAGCGATATAATAGACGAAGTTATAAAAAAGAAGGAAAGGCTGTGTACCTTTCCTTCTTTTTTTATTTAACCGATTTTTAATTAATGTACATTTAATGGTTAATTAGTCCCACGGCCACCATGAGCTTATGGCTTTAATGCGTTTTTTAGCGTCTTCGGCTATGGATGTGTTAGGATATAAATCGGCCACTTTTTTGTATGTCAAAACTGCGTTATTGGTATCTTTGAGTTTTTCGTAGCAGTTGCCGAGAGTGAAATAAGCTTCGGGGAGGCGCTGTGAGTTGGGGAATGAAGCGATCCACCAATCGAGCATATTTTTAGCTTTATCGTAATATTTGGTAGATCCGATGCCTATGAAACCGCCGGTTTTAACTTCGAGAAGGAGGCTGGCTATATTTAAAGTGGTTTCTTCTTTTAAAGTTTCGGGGAAATTCAGATTGAATATAATGAATATAGCCAGAGCGGCGTCGTGTTCTTTTTGTTTCATTTTAGTGTAGCCGGCGTACCAGAATGCTTTATTTCTGAAAGGTCCGTTAGCTGGCTCTTCTACGAGTATCAGGTTGAACCTGAACAAAGCCGTCCAGTAGTCGCCGGTATTAAGCGCGGCGCAGCCGAATCCGAACTGTTCTTCGAACGTGTATTTTCTGACGTCGCCGTGGGCTTTAACGTCGGCTATTCTGAAACCTTCGGCGTAGCCTCTGCTGTAGGCTTCGGGATAAGTTTTTTTGCTTCCGTCGCGAAGGCCGTCGTTTCTGCCGTCTGTACGGCCTCTGAAAATACCGTCGTTATAACCGTTAGGGTAATAAGCGCCGTTGCGGCCGTTTTTAGTTTCCGCGCCGGCGAGGTTGGCGTTTTCGGTAATGCCGCGGCCGGGGAATTTTATTTTCTTTATAAGATCGGCGAGTTTTTCCTGGGTATAGACATAATTGAAATATTTAGCGTTGAATTTATTTTCGCCTTCTTTAAGGCCGTTGTTGTATCCGTCGCGTTCGCCCTGGCGAAGGCCTTCCTGATAGCTTTCGGCGTAGGAATTGCGGTATCCCTGATTATATCCGTCGCGGTAACCGTAATCGTAAGAAGGATCGTTATAGGGATTCGTATAAGTGGGCAAGCCGTTAGTGCCGGGCTGGAAAGGGGGTTGATAAGGCGGCTGGTAGGGAGGATTGTTCGGGTATCCGCCGGGGTTATTGGGCTGTGGGTTGGTGAATCCGCAGCGCGGGCAGGTATATGTGCCGGAGGAATACTGGCCCATATCGCCGGGCTGGTTATAGTTGGCGCCGCATTTAGCGCACTGGTGCGAGTGTCCGTTATGGGAAGGATCGTAATGTTTCGAGGCAGTTTCTGTAGAATTTGCGGGCATTTCAAGGGCGCTGGCCGAAGTCATGGAAAAACCGGCCGCTGCGAATAAGGCTAAACCGATGGCGAGAACTTTTTTCATGAAAAATACCTCCGTAGTTTAAGTAATCCGATGTTGAATTAAAAGTTTAAAAATCAATTTATTTAACGTGCGATTTCTAAAAAAACAATAAGTTTTATTTTTAACTAATATATTATAACAAATTTTTTTTATTTAGGCAAATTTTCATGTGTTGAAATTTTATTCGGTCACTATTTTAAGTTTTAAACTAGTTCCCTTACATTTCAGATGGTAGTTTGGGGCAGTGTGCCAGACAAGTTTTTTCGGGGACGCGTTCTAAAATCCCTCCGGGATTTTAGCCGCTTGAGCTCATCGTCGCAGCACGCCGTTGCCGTCCATGGCGCGTGCTGCATTAGGGCCGCCGCTACACCCCTCAAAAATTTTGTCTGGCCCCTGCTACGAGCTTAAAGGAAACTTAAAAAAAGGTTATTAACCAAAAAGTATAATATAAAACATTAATGTGGACTTACCAACAAGCCATTATTGCTGCGCAGACGCGCGCGTAAGCGCGCGTCTGCAAATGAACGAAAGGCATTGAAGAAATTTGAGGCAATTACCGAAAAAAGCATACCTGAATTAAAGCTCCGGCAGAAAAGCCGGCACTCCACAAAAATAAAGCGTCAGGCTAATTTGGGGTTGGAAGGGATTTTAAGGGAAGGCAGGGGCCTTTGGCACCTGGCCTTCCCTTATCAAAAAAATGTGGTCTTCAAAAGTAGCTTTTTAAAATTGCTCAATTATGAAATTAAGAGCGGACATGCGTTTACTTCGCTATATTTTTAAGTTCTGGTCCTTTTATAAGTCCGAGTCTTAAAAGCATCGATCGTGTGACCAGCCAGATAAGAGTTTTCGTTTTATGATAAAGCGTGGAATATGTCTTTGTGTGCGCGGGCGAGGTTTTTGACCGGTTGCCGCCGTCCATAAAATATACGAAATTTTTTATGCTGCCTATTTCGGAATAACTTTCAACGAATTCGGACATTTCGTTTTTCCCTTCGAAATTAAGCAATTTATGAGCGTTTTCGGTCATCATGATATAATGGTTTGAATCGACGCTATTTTTTAGCAGTCTGTGCAGCGTTATCACATCGACGCCCGCCAGCTCGTTGAAATTGCCCACGCGGTGGAAGAGCGCCTCGCCTGAATGGATTATCAGCTTGAGCCGGAGCTTGTCGAGGTTAGCGCACGCCTTGCAGCAGCAGACGCTAGATTCAACCAGTTCGCTAAGTTTTTCTGAAAACGCGTCGAAGAATTTCAGCAGTTTTTTACTGACTTCCTGTGCGACCGAATCGAGTGCGGTTTCGCCGCCCGCGGCCGCCGCGTACATGAAAACCGCATCGCCTTCGAGTTTGGATATCTCGATAGGGATTTCAGCCTGGCTTATGATCGCTTCGAGAAGTTCGGTTATCAGCACCTGGCCGTGTTCGAGTTCGGCGCGGTGCGCGACCATATAAGAAGTGTAGCCGCTTATATCGGCTATTATAAGAATGACTTTTTTCGTTTCGTTATTCATTTAATTTGCTCAATTTTGAAAATTATTTTAACGGATATTTATCGTACCATTTTTTAAAAGGCTTCCAGATGCAGTTCATTTGTTTTTCAGCGCTCCACATTTTATAACATGACACGTTCATCGATTTACCGTCGCCGGAAAGGCCCCAGGGCACCCAGAAAGTGCCGCCCTTTGAAAGGTCGTAAACTATCTTTGCATTATATATGGCATCGACCATCTTTGCGTCGTCCCACCATGCTCTTTTACCGAACGTGGGTTTATTGAGCTGGAAGAGGCCCCAGTCGTAGCCGTTGAAATATTTATGTCCCTTGCCGATTTCGGGAATGCCGTTCGATTCGCGCATGGCTATAGCCCATGCTATTCGAAGTCCCTCGCCTTTGAAGCCGGCCTGCCGCAGCCAGTCAACCAAACGGTTGCCCGAGGATGCGATATTCGGGTCGGGCGCAGCCGCGCCGGCGGGCGGGTTTATTTGAGCATTTGTGTTTGCCGCCGTACCGCTGTTATTGTTATTAACGGAATTATTCACAGGTTGTGCGGCTGTTGTCTGCTGTTGTGTAGCGGGCGTTGAAGTTATCCGGCCGCCGGCGTAAACGCCGATATATTTTTTATAGACGAAGCCGGTTTTTCTGCCGAATTTTATCTTATACCAGTCGCCGTCCTCGCCTGTTATCTGCACTCTGTCGCCGTCTTTGAGCCAGCCGATCTTATCGCCCCACGGGCCGGTGCGCACGTTGAGCGCGACGCAGTTTCTGACTTTTCCGGGCGCCGGCGTGAATTCAGAAGCAGAGGAATTGGCTTGTATATTTTTATCGGCCGTCATGGCCTGTTTTAAAATGTAAGCCCTGCGGCCGTTGTAGTTGATTATATACCAGTCGCCGTCCTCGCCTGTAATTTCAAAAACCTGTTCAGACCGGGCTTTGCCTATGATATCGCCCCAGGCTTCCGATCTGATATTGACGTTATTCAAGCCGGGCATGATCATTGCGCTTGGCGAAGGCGGAGCGGAATCGGAAAGGCTTGATTCGTTAGTGGCGTCGGTGTAACTGATGGCTCTGTCTGAAATGTTGCCGGCCACGTCGTCGATCGAGGCGAAGGCATGGGGCGCGTTTAAAGCGTTCGTAAATATTAAGGTTGTAATTGTCAGCAGCGTTAAAAGCACTGATTTAATTCTCATGGTCACGCCTCCATATCATAATTATTAAATTACAAAAAATTAACTAACAAATTGTTTTTATAGTTATTCATATTTTCTTCGTTATTTATATATTAACATAAATTACTCGATTTTTATTATATAAGTTTCTTTTTTCTTTAATTTTTATGATAAAAATTAATATACAGGCAATTTTTGAAGATATCAGAAGCGAACTAGTTAAGATATGGCAATCGGCGCTTAAAATTGAATTTATCGCGCTTAATTCGGGCATATTTATCATTACAGGCCTTATCGGAAAGGAACTTTTAACTCGATAACATTAAGGACGGCGTTCGGTAATAATTTAAGTTTAGATAAGTTGTTATAAATATATAAAAATGAACGGCTGTTACTTTAAGGGGGTTTTTATGAATATAATCAATCCGAGCTCGATTTTTCAAAATATTTCTAACTGGCAGTCGCTGAATCCGGATAAAAAATCAGGAATTTCGAACAATCCGAATGGCATGCCGGGCCTTTTCAACGCCGGGCAATCTAACGGCGTCTCGGATTTCCAATCGATAATAAACTCGCTGAAGGACGCTTCAAAATCGCAGGAGTTCGCTTCGAGCGTAATTGAAGGCCGCGTCGAATACAATCTTAAGGCAGCTTTTCAGACTGATAGCGGCCAGAAAATAAATATGGAACTTAACGTTAAGGTGGATTTCAGGTTCGAGCAGGCTACGGCTGCTTATTCAAAGGGCAAAACGACGCAAAGCGATTCAGGCGATGAATTCAGCCCTGAAAATACGGCGAAGCGCATCGGAAACTTCGCCATGGGATTTTTAGGCGCATTTCAAACAAATCATGCAGGTCAGGAAAAAAGCGATTCTCTCGACGGTTTCTTTAATTTAGCTAAAGACGCCATTGCTAAAGGTTTCGATCAGGCCAAAAACATACTTGGCGATCTGTACGGCGAAACCGGCGAAAAAACATATGATCTGGTAATGAAATTTATGGACGACGCAAAGAACAGGCTTCTCGATATGGATAAAACCGCATACTCCGCTCTGGCTAATCTCGAAAAAAAATAAATTAAATACGAAACGTTAAAATAAAAAAAGGCTGTCGGAATGCAACCGGCGGCCTTTTTTTATTATACTCGAATTTTTATTTACTTTATTACTGGATATTAGCGTTTATGTAGTCTATTATTTCCGAAAGCCCGGAAAGTTTCGCGTTGAGTTCGTCGAGCGTGGGTACGGAATAAGGATTTTCGCTGTGAGCGATGATCGTGATAAGGTTTTGCTTCATAACTTCGGCTATTTTAAGCAGCGACGATACGGCGGGGGTGATGGGCTTGAATTCGTTGATATGTTTTACGAACGCGTCGAAGCGGGTGTAGATGCCGCGGTTCATTTCATATACTACGAGGTTTTCGAGCAGCACGCCGAGGTTATATTCCCTTTTCTGGCATACGGCGAAACGGGCTTTGTATTCGTCCTGTTTTTCGGGGTCGATGCCGCCCGCGATAAGTTTAGCGAGGTCGCGGCGTATTTCGGCGACGGCGCGGATTTTTTCCATGAGAACGGCGGTGTCGATTCCGAGCGCGTATATTCTGTCGTAATTTGCGTTTAAGTCTTTGGGCGCGATTTCAAATACCAGGCTTTTGACGGTTCTTTTTCTGGTAAGCGTGTGGATAAATGTAACGTTTTTATAAGCTATCGTCATATAGAGCGCTTTAACGTAATAGTTAACCGCGTCGGCGGGCTTATTCAATTTTTCGAGCGCGACGCCGGCCATGTAATAGCAGTAGAAAGTTTTTTCGAGCAGTTCGCGGCCTTTTTCGAGCTGTTTTTTCTCGGCCGATTTGATGCAGATATAATGATCGTCGGGATCGGCGGCTAAAAGGTTCTTTTCGCATCTTTTAGCGTAAGCGTCGTAGTGGGTGAAGGCCATTTTGTAATTTTTAAACTTAAAAAAGCCGTTGGCCGTGCTGACGCAAGCGTCAAAAGCCATGGCGGACGATGTGAAAGATAAAACCATTACGAAAACCAGAACGGTCAGTAAAGAATTTCTCGAGAGCATTTTTTCCTCCGGTAAAACTATAGAAAGATTAGATTGATTTGATACTGAATGCTTTTATACTGATATTCATTTTCTTCAAATGAATATTATATAATATCGAAATTATAATAATTTTGTCAAGCAAATATTAAATCATGCCTGAAAAAACTGTCCGAAAACTCTGTACAGCTCTTCTAGTGAGGTTATTCCAGCCTTCACGAGTTCGGCCGCTTTTTTTTCGAGGTGACCGGTCGTCATTTTTTTTATTTTTTCGATATCGCCGGAGGCGATGGCTTCTTTTATATCGCGGCCGAAAGTGATTACGTCGTAAACCGGGACGCGGCCCATATAACCTGAATTCAAGCATTTTTCGCAGCCGGCCGACATGTATATCGCCGCGT
This sequence comes from bacterium ADurb.Bin243, assembly GCA_002069765.1. Lineage (GTDB taxonomy): Bacteria > Muiribacteriota > UBA9980 > UBA9980 > UBA9980 > UBA9980. Next base: position 89,994 of record MWBZ01000008.1, on the reverse strand, counting down.
TTTTGCTTTTCTTGATAAAAGCGGGCGGCGTGGTGTCCGCGGCTTTTTTGCAGCCGCAGAGTTTTCTCAGGAGGACCTGCGCGACGGCGCCGTTTAAGATATTAGCGAGCGCGGCGGGATCTATATCTTTTGTTTTTAAAAGAGAGTCGATCAGTTCGAATATGTTTTTGCATCCGAACTGGCATATTACGATATGACCGGTCTGTGCGGCCTTTATGGCGTAATTCAGTATATCGCGGTCGGACGGATCGCCCGCAAAAGGGCCGCTGATGAATATGACATCGGGATCGGTCCGCATGGCGGTTTTAAGCGCGGCAAGGCAGTTAAGGCCTATGGACGGGTCGAGCGCGATCTGGGTTGCGCCGCTGAGAAGGTATTCAGCCGGTTGTTCTATGGTGACGACGTTGCAGTCTTTTTTAATATATTCGTTGAGTATGGAGTAGCATGTGGTAGTTTTTCCAGAGCCGCTCATGCCGGTGACGAGTATAAGTCCGTAAGGCCTGTCCGTCATTTTTTTTAGCTCTTCGAGTTCGTCTGCGCTTAATTTTATTTCGTCGATGCCTATCATAATTTCGTTTTTCGATATAAATCTTATAGTTACTTTTTCGCCGGTAAGCGATGGAACTATGGAAACCCTTAAATCCAATTCTTTTTCGCCGATTTTTATGATCATGCGTCCGTCCTGCGGCAGGCGTTTTTCGGCCACGTCCAGGCACGACATGAATTTAATGCGCGCTACTGCCTTTATAAGCTCGTCCCGCCCTATTTTTTCGATCTCCCTGAGGGCGCCGCCCGCTCTGAATTTAAGCACGCCGTCGCCGCCTCTAACGGGTATTATGTGCATATCGCTCGCGCTGGCGTCGGAGCATTTTTTAAGCCAGCCGTTGACGAGTTTTACGGTTTGTTTATATTCGGCGTCGGTATAAGTTTCGCTATCGCTATCGCTATCGTTTTCGCTTTCTGTTTTGTCAGCGCCGGTTGGAAGAATTTCTCCGCCGTTCGATTTTTCACCCGTGCTTTTTCCGGATAAGTTTAAATTGATTTCTCCGCCGGTTTTTGCGTCGGATTTAAGCGCCAGCGCGAGTTCGTTCATGGTCTGATCGAGCCTGCCTTCCCATTCGCCGGCGTTGAAGTAGCCTATATATTCCTTCGGGAAATCTATGTTTAAAAGCGCCTGTCCAAGGCTTTTTCCCGACTTAATGCTTGCGGCGAGATAATTCACGAAGCCTCGATGGCCGTTCATGTAGCTTTTTTTGCCGCTTGCGATAACTGCGTCCAGTAAAGGTTTTCCTGATGCGAGCATCTGCGCGAAGTGCGCGAAAAAATTAGACAATATTATTTTATCCATAAGACGCCTCCTTTAATCAGTGCATAACGGATAGTGCATAGTTCTCCACTCTAAACTCTCCACTTTAAATGACGTTTCTCCACAATTTGACGGAATCGTCGAAATTTTGTACTGCTGGCGTTTTTGCAGGCGAATTCTTTTCGCGCGAATCCAGCCATTTATCTATGGAGGTTTTGCGGAACCTGACGCGGCCGGCAAGAATTAAATGCGGTATTTCGCCGAGCATTTCATATATGGAACCGGCTGGAATTTTAAGGTATCCGGCGAGTTCTTCGGGCGTCATTATATCGCCGGTTGTTTTTCCATCGGTTCCTTCCGTAGAATTTGTTGCGTGATCATCGATATTTGCGATTTTATCAAAAAAATCGGCCAGTTTGTTTTCTAAATATTCAGGAGCGGCGGAGTCATCCATTTGATCTATGTCGAAAATGGTTTTTTTAATGCCTTCGATCTTTTCGGCGCACTCGCGGCATGAGGCGATATGTTTTTCGACCTCCCTGACTTCTCCGGCCGAAGCCTCTTTATAAAGATACGATATTATAATTTCATCGGTTGGATGTTTCATATGCCGCTCCTTGAAATAATTTCCTTCAGTTCGCACACTGCGGCGAACATTCTTGATTTAACCGTGCCCTCGGGTATTTTTAAAATTTCAGCTATTTCGGAAAATTTAAGCCCGCCGAAATGCTTCAATTCAAAGACTTCGCGCTTTTCCTTTGACAGCTTTGCAAGAAGCCTGGTGATGTCTATGAGGTCGCTGTCATGGCCGTTTTTAGCCGCTATCCACTCGAAGAGCGGGATTATTTTAACTCTGGCGGCCCGCTGTGATTCTTTCAAAAATATATTACGCGCTATGGCGTAGGCCCAGGGCATGAAATCGCGCTCTTTTGAAAAAGTGCCGCCCGCGCGGTAGATCGCCATAAAAAATTCCTGGCAAAAATCTTCGGCGTCGGCGGAATCGGCACCCAGGTGGCGAAACAGCCTGTAAAAACGAGGCGTTATAAGCGCGACGAGCGTCGCGAAAGCTTCATGGCGGCCGTTTATGAAGTTAAGGTATAAACCGTTCGCTTCTTCTCTCATGCCATACATTATCCTTAAAAAATGAAAAAAGTTCAATAAAAATTTAAAATTTTAAATTATAAAAAAAATATTTTTGTTTACTTAGGATGTTTTGGCGCGTTAAAAATCGGCAAATTTATATTTTGTAAAAACGGCCTTGAATGTGCTATCATATTATCAAAAAACATGAATGAGGAAGATTAATATAGTTCTTTAATGTTACGAATATAACAACTATAAAAACGAGCGATGTCCTAATTAATCAGGAGGTTTTAAATGGTCACCCAGAGCATCAAGTTTTATGAGCTTTCACATCCGGAAAAAAGATTGTTCTACCTTCAGAAGTATTACCCGGGGACTTCCATGTGGAACGTTCCGCAGTCAGTCCTTTTCAAAGAGCGAATTAACGTCGCGACGCTGAAAAAAGCGGCCGGGCTTTTCATCAGGAATAATCAGAACATGCGCATCCGCTTCGTAGAAACCGACGCCGGCCCCCGTCAGTTCATAGCGCCGTTCGAGCAGGCTGACGCCGACATACCCGTCGTCGAGTTTGGCGGCCCGGACGCAGTCGAAAAGATGCACGAATGGGCTGACGCCGAGTCGCGCCGGCCGTTCGCCGATTTTCCGGCATGCGCCATGTACAGGCTTTATATAATCGACCTTGGCGATTCGCGCGGGGGATTTTACTTAAACGGCCACCACATGGTGGTCGACGGGTATTCGCTCGCGTTCGCTACGGACAAGATCTGCGAATACTACCGCAGGCTTTCCGCCGGTGAAACCTCCATAGAAGAGAACTTCAAGCTTTATTTCGACTACCTGGGCGAGGAGTCCGCGTATCTTGCGTCGAAGGAGTTCGAGGCCGACCGTGATTTCTGGTTCGCCAGGTACGCGACCGATATCGAAAACCTCGAGCTGCGACCCGCTTCCGCCGCGGACGACTTCCGCATCGATCGGGCCTACTGCCGTGCACCCGAAGGGCTGTCGGCCCGCATCTACGATTATTGCGAAAAGAACCGCATCAGCGTTTACCGTCTTTTCATGTGCACCCTGTACGCTTATCTTTTCAGACTTACCATGAAGGAGGACATCGTGATTCAGGCAGCCCATCACGGCCGCCCGGACGATTTCCTGAAAACGACGGGCATGTTCGTGAGCACCGTTCCGGTGCGTCTTAACTTCGCCGCCGATTCGTCGTTCCGCCAGCTTTATGAAAAGTTCTCGCCCGAGTTCAAGCAGATGCTTTCCAGGCATCGTTTTCCGGTGGACCTTCTCGGTTCGGAGCTGCGTCGCCTCGGGCGCGATCCGGGCGGCCTTTTTAATGTAATGCTTTCCCAGTTTGTCAAATGCCAGGACCCCGGCCTTGAAACGCGCGTCTACGGCAATGGCGAATCGGTAAGCCTGCTGTCTTATTACCTCAGCTACGAGGCCGCTCGCCGCGACGAGATAGAATTTTTCCTCGATTACCGCGTTTCCGCTTTCAGCCGGAGCGAGATAGAGCTGATGGCCGGCCACATATATTCGATGCTCGAGCAGGTCATATCTGATCCGGATAAAAAGATCTATCGGTACGACTTCCTGTCGGACAACGAAAAACGCCGCCTGATACACGAGCTTAACGACACGGCGGCTTATTTCCCACCGGATCAAACGTTCTGTGATCTGTTCGACGAGCAGCTCGCGCTTGTTCCCGATAACCGCGCCGTCGTGTATCTGAACAAATCGATGACCTACGCCGAGCTGGGCGCAAAAAGCGCAGCGCTGGCGCGCCGGCTGCGTTCGATGGGCGTCGGCCGCGACGACATAATAGGCATTTTCGCCGACCGCTCGCTTGAAATGTTCGCCGGCGTTATCGGCATAGTGCGCTCCGGCGCGGCATATATGCCTATCGACACCAAGTACCCGCCCGATCGCATCGAGTTCATGCTTGCCGACAGCCGCTCGAAGGTCCTGCTCACCCAGAAACATCTTATCGGCCGGGTCAAATTTGACGGTGCCGTCATCGACCTTGACGATCCGGCGGTTTACGAGGACGCCGAGGCCGGCGAAAAACTCGTCAATATAAATAAGCCGGAAGACCTGGCTTACGTTATATACACTTCCGGCTCCACGGGCAGGCCAAAAGGCACGCTCATCGAGCATCGCGCGCTTCTCAATTTCTCCTGCTGGTACAAGAACGAGCATAACATAACCTCCGCCGACAGGCTTTCCAAGCACGCGTCGTTCGGCTTCGACGTGTCGATCTCGGAGACCTTTCCGCCGCTTCTGGCCGGCGCCGAGGTGCACATAATCAGCGAGGAGATCAAGATGTCACTCGGCGAGCTCAACGACTATTTCGAGAAGAACGGCATCACGATAGGATTTTTCACTACCCAGCTCGCCGAGCAGTTCAACGAGAACATCGATAACCGCTCGCTGCGGCTGCTTTACGCGGCCGGCGAAAAACTGCGCACCTTCACGCCGCGCAATTACAGGCTTTATAACGGTTACGGCCCGACCGAATGCACCGTTTATACGACTTTTTTCCCGGTCGATAAAAATTACGCCAATATCCCCATAGGCCGGCCGCTCGCCAACACCAGGCTGTACGTGGTGGACCGCTTCGGAAACCTCATGCCCGAAGGTTGCGCCGGCGAGCTTCTGGTGGGCGGGGTCTGCCTCGCGCGCGGCTATCTTAACCGGCCCGAGATAACCGCGGAAAAATTCATTGCCAGCCCGCTGGAAGGCGGCGGCCGCGTTTATAAAACGGGTGACCTCGTGCGGTGGCTGCCTGACGGCAACATGGAATATTTCGGCCGTATCGACAGCCAGGTGAAGATTCGCGGGTTCCGCATCGAGCTCGGCGAGATCGAAACGGAGATAATGAAGTGCGCGGGAGTGAACAACGCCGCAGTCACCGTCGTCACCGAAGGCGGCGGAAAATTCCTTTGCGCCTATCTCACCGGAGACGCCTCGGTCTGCGCCGATGCGGTAAAGGCGGAAATATCGAAGAACCTTCCCGAATTCATGATACCGGCGCATTTCGTGCTGCTGGCCGAAATGCCTCTTAACGCCAGCGGAAAGATAGACCGCAAGTCGCTGCCCGCGCCTCGCGTTGCGGCGGTTCCGGCGGCCGCTTCGGATTTCGTCGCGCCGTCCGGCGAGTTCGAGACCCGTCTGGCTGAGTTATGGAAGGAGATCCTGTCGCTCGACGCGGCGGGCGCCGGCGATAATTTTTTCAAGATCGGCGGTCACTCGCTCAAGGCGGTAGTGCTTCAGGCCAGGATGGAAAAGGAATTCGGCCACAGGATGCCTATTAGAAAGATATTCGACAACCCCGTGCTGCGCGATATGGCGGCCTGCCTGCAAAGCGCCCTCGCATCCGTCCCTGCTGCCGGCGCGGACCGGCCGCAGGACGCAGCCGCGAGTCAGGCCCGGCCGGCCAAAAAGGAAGGCGCGCCCGCCGGAAGGCCTGCGGCGAAGCCTTCCGACGCGGTCGAAGAGAAGCTCCTGGCGATATGGAAAGAGGTGCTCGGCGCCGTCGGGATCGGCGTCGAGGACGATTTCAACGAGGCCGGCGGTCACTCGCTCAAGATGATGTCGATGCAGTACAGGATCGAACGCGAGTTCGGGCTGCGCCTGCCGATGAAGAAACTGTTCGAATCCACCACAGTCCGTCTTATGGCCGGCGCCGTCAGGGCCGCGGCGGCGGCGGCGGGCGCCGCTCCTGCCGGCCCCGCTGATTCGGCCGCCGAAGCCGCGGTATCGGCCGAGGCGGTCCGCCGCCCTGTATCGTCCGTGCAGAAAAGGCTTTACATAGTCGAGGGCATGGAAGGCCCCTCTAATGCCTATAACATACCTTACGCGATCCGCATAACCGGAAATCTCGACAGGCTCCGCTTCAGCGAGGCCGTCGACGCCATGATAGAGCGCCACGACTCGCTGCGTACTTCGTTCGAAGCCGCCGGCGGCGAGCCGGTGCAGGTCGTCCACGGCTCCGTAAGGCTCAAAAAGATATTCCAGGAGGCTCCGGGCGGCCTGACCGACGAGATGATCGCCGAACTGATCAAGCCGTTCGACCTCGGCCGCGCTCCGCTGCTTCGCGTGAAGCTTTTCAAAACAGGCCCCGACGAGCATATTTTTTTCGTCAACTTCCATCACATAATATTCGACGGCATGTCGCTGGAGATATTCATGCGCGAGCTTTTCGAGATATACGAAGGCCGCGGGCCGCTCGAGCCGGCGCCGCAGTACGGAGAATTCTGCGAGTGGCAGAAGCGATTCCTGGCCTCGCCCGCCGTCGCCGAGCAGGAAAACGCCTGGCTCGAGATGTTCGCGGGCGATCTGCCCACGCTGAACATGCCCGCCGATTTCAAAAGGCCGCCCAAACCCGAATCGGCCGCGGGCCATTTCGAGTTCATGGCGGAGCCCGAACTGGCTGCGCGCATCAAAAGCCTCGCCGCATCGACCGGAAACACCATCTATACGGTCGTGCTTGCCGCCCTCAACGCCCTGCTCGCCCGTTATAGCTCGCAGGAGGACATCATAGTCGGAACCCCGCTGCTTGGAAGGCCTACGCTCGACTCGCAGAAGATGATCGGCATGTTCGTCAACACCATGCCTGTTCGCAGCCGCCCGGCGCCCGACAAGAAATTCGCCGATTTTCTGAACGAGGTTCGTTCGAGCTTCCTGACGGTCATCGACAATCAGGACTACCAGCTCGACGCGCTCATCGAAAAACTCGGCGTCAAGCGAGCGGGCGGCCACAACCCGCTCTTCGACGTGGTGTTCGTTTATCAAACCTCGCAGGGCATGAAGGATATGGCTTACGGCGAGCTCATGGTGCGTCCCGCCGAAGTGCACTCGGGCGCCGCCAAATTCGACCTCACGCTGCAGGCGTTCGAGGGCGAGGAGAGCCTGCGCTTCGACCTGGAATACCGTAAGTGCCTGTTCCGCGAGGACACGGCACGGCGCATGGCGGCGCACCTTATTAACATTCTCGACGAGGTCAGCCGCGATGCGGGCCTGGCGCTCAAGGACATAGAGCTCATGTCGCCGGCCGAGCGAAAGACCGTCCTGTACGATTTCAACGCCACGGCGATGGATTATCCGAAAGATAAAACCTTTGTCGATATTTTCGACGAGCAGGCCGAAAGGACGCCCGACAAAAAAGCCGTGGTCTATCTTGGAAAATCGATGACCTACCGCGAACTGAAAACAAAAAGCGAGATCGTCGCCTCGAAATTGCGCGAACTGGGCGTTTCCCGCGACGACATAGTCGGAATAATGGTCGACAGGTCGCTTGAGATGTTCGTTGGAGCCGTCGGCGTTTTAAAGTCGGGAGCGGCATTCATGCCGATCGACACTAAATATCCGGCCGACAGGATAGAATTTATGCTCGCCGACAGCAAATCGAAGGCGCTCGTCACGCAGAAACACCTTCTGGGCGGAGCTAAATACGACGGGCCCGCCCTCGCGCTCGACGACGAAGCTCTTTACACCGGCGCTCCTGCCGCGGCCGCGCCGTTCAAAAATATCAGCAGGCCGAACGATCTGGCTTATGTAATATACACTTCGGGCTCGACCGGGCAGCCGAAAGGCGCGCTAATAGAGCATCATTCGCTGCTTAATTTCTCGTTCTGGTATAAGGCGTCGCACGCGATAACCGAGGCCGACGCGCTCGCAAAGCACGCCTCCTTCGGCTTCGACGCGTCGATCATGGAAGTTTTTCCGCCGCTGATAGCCGGCGCGGAGGTCCATATAATAAGCGAGGACATAAAACTTTCGCTTAACGAGCTCAACGATTACTTCGAAAAGAACCGCATACGCGGCGCGTTCTTCACCACCCAGCTCGCCGAGCAGTACAACGAAAATTTCGACAGCAAAACTCTTCGCTATATTGATGCCGGCGGTGAAAAACTTCGCACATTTACCAAACGCTCTTACACGCTTAATAACGGCTACGGTCCCACCGAATGCACCGTTTATACGACCTTCTTTCCCGTTGACAGAAATTACGACAACATTCCTATCGGAAAGCCGCTTGCAAACACCAGGCTCTATGTGCTCGACAGGCACGGCAAGCTGCTGCCGGCCGGGATCCCCGGAGAACTCTGCGTCGCCGGTGAATGCGTCGGAAGGGGATACCTTGGAAGGCCCGAACTCACGGCGGAGAAATTTCCGGCCGACCCTTTCTATCCAGGCGAAAAAATGTATCGTACCGGCGATCTGGTCAGATGGCTACCGGACGGAAATATCGAATATCTCGGCAGGATCGATTTCCAGGTCAAGCTGAGAGGCTTCAGGATCGAGCTCGGCGAAATCGAAGTCGCCATGCAGAAGCACGAGGATATTGAAAAAGCCGTAGTGATAGCCAAAGACGACGAACACGGAAACAAATACCTCTGCGCTTTCTATACGTCCAAACGCGACATCACGGAACAGCAGCTCAGGGAATATCTCGCCGGTTTCCTCGCCAATTACATGATACCCTCGCAGATGATAAGGCTCGACGAGATGCCCGTCAACGCCAGCGGAAAAATAGATCGGAAGGCCGTCGCCGCAATAGAGGTCGAATCCCGCCCCGCCGTCGAGCGCATTATGCCGTCGAGCGAGCGCGAGGAAAAGATCGCACGGGCGTGGCGCGACGTGCTGGGATTAAAAGAGGTCGGCGTGAACGAAAATTTCTTCGATATCGGCGGCCACTCGCTGAAGGCCGTTACGCTCGCGGCTAAGCTGCAGCAGGATTACGAGGTCACCGTGAACGACATCTTCAAATACCAGACCATCGGCGCCCTCGCCAAAAACATATCGGAGAAGAAAGGCACGCTCTACTCGCGGCTGGAAGGCCTTAAAACCGACGTCCCCGAGGCGGAGGAGCGGCTGCAAAAATTTATATCTTCGCCGGAGGCCCTCGCGCAGAAGGCGGCATACGACGCGCGCAGCGCGGAGCTCGACGCCGTCGATATACAGGAGCGCGAAAATTACGCGGCGGTGATGCTCACCGGCGCGACGGGCTATCTGGGAATATATATGCTCCATGACCTGATTAAAGGCTGGAAATGCGACATATACCTTCCCGTGCGCGGAAAGACGCCGGGCGACGCGCTGCGCCGCGTCAACGAGAAGTACCGCTACTATTTCGGAGCCGAGCTCAGGCCGAACGAGCTGGCGCGCGTCAAAATACTTTGCGCCGACCTCGAAAAGGAAAGGCTGGGGCTCGACGAGGCAACATACGCAGAGGCGTGCGAAAAGGTCGACGCGGTTATACACTCGGCTGCAAACGTCAAGCATTACGGCCGCTACGAAGACTTTTACGGACCGAACGTTAAGGCCGTGGAGAACCTGCTCGAATTCGCAGCGACCGGGCGGAAAAAGGACTTCAACCACATATCCACGATTTCGGTTATAATGGGCTCCATTGAAGGTCGCGATTGCGCTCTGTTCACCGAGGATTGCCTGGATATGGGCCAGAAGTCGGACAATCTTTACGTCGCGACCAAGCTCGAAGCGGAAAAGATCGTCGTCGCCGCGCGCGAAAAGCTCGGGCTGAAGACGAGCATATTCAGGGTAGGCAATATAGCTTTCAATTCAAAGACTGGCCTTCTGCAGCAGAACGTCGAGGAGAACGCATTCAGCGTAACGGTAAAGTCGTTCGTCAATCTCGGCGTCGTTCCCGAAACTGCCGACGAGAACGAGCTTTCTTTCGTCGATGCCACGAGCGCTTCGGTTCTCGAGCTTTTCGACAGGAAAAATTTCCACGATATGACCTTCCACTGCCAGAACCATATCAGGGTAAAACTTTCGGAACTGCTGACTTCGCCCGGTCTCGGGCTGAACGTGGAAAAACTCCCGTTCAACGCGTTCATCGACAGGCTGAAGACGGAATACGGCGTCGAATGCCGCCGGCCGCACGTCGAAAACATCTTGCTGCACCGCGGATGGCTCGAAAACGAATCCGGCTCGACCGAGGCCGTGGTCTTCACGACGCGCACCGCGCGCCTTCTGAAGCGTCTTGGATTCGAATGGCCGCGCGTCGACGAGACGAAGATGGTGGAGTTCATGGCGATGGCGCTTAGAGAGAGGATTGATTTCATAAAAGGCCTGGGCCTTTTCGAAGGCGCGCCGGTGAGCGTGCTACGCGAGGTCGCTTTTATGTCGAAGGAGGCGGTTTTCCCCGAAGGCGCCGACGTGGTATGGGAGGGCGACGCCGTGAGCGGCATGCATCTGATAATTTCGGGAAATGCCGAGCTGCAAAAAGTCTCCAGGGCGGGATGGACCGGCACCATCATGATAGCGGGGCGCGGCGACATACTCGGCGGCGAGGCGCTCTCGGGCCGCAGGGCAAACGTCACGGCAGAAGCCATAATGGGCGATCTGCGCACACTGGTCATCGACTGCGGCCGGATGCGGCAGACGCTGATGAACGCGCCTGAACTGTGTTTCAACTTCATGAAGGCGTGGGGCGAGACCATTGAAAAACTCGAAGGGATAGTAACCAATATAGATTAGAGAGCGGCGGCCCGGCAGAATTGACCGGGCCGCCCGCCTTTTAAAGGATGAGGAAAATCTTGACGCTCTTTTACGCGAATGTGTATAACAAAATTATTTTTTTATATGGTTCATCACCGTATAAAATAAAAGCTTGAAATCGTTTATAGGCTTGGATATGTAATCATCCATTCCGGCGGCGATAAATTTTTCTTTATCGCCGGGCATCGCATAAGCGGTTAGCGCGATAATAGGGACGCGGCCGCCGGAATTTTTTTCGTATTCCCTTATCGTGCGCGTCGCTTCAAATCCGTCCATTTCAGGCATCTGGCCGTCCATAAGCACGGCGTCGAATCTGGAATTTTTAAATAACTCGACGGCGGTCCTGCCGTTAGAGGCTATGGTAAGGTTCCAGTTGAATTTTTTCGCCAGTTTTTTAATCAAATTACAGCACGTTTGCTCGTCTTCGGCCAGAAGAATATCGACCGTGTTTTCGCATTTTAAAGCTGACGTCTCATTGTTTTCGGCGGCGCGCTGTTTGAAAGGTTCGCAATGAGTTTCGAAGGGTAGCTCCACGCTAAAACAGCTGCCTTTTCCGGGTTCGCTTTTTACGGTAATCGAGCCTTGCATTAATTCCACAAGTCCCTTGACTATCGAAAGGCCGATTCCGGCTCCGCCATGGCGTTTTGTAGTAGAATCGTCGAGCTGGTGGAACATTTCAAATATCTCGTCTATTTTATCGGCGGGTATCCCTATTCCTTCGTCCGTTACGCTTAAAACCAGCCGGACTGTTTTATCTATTATTGCGGCCTGCGACACTTTTACTATAATGGTGCCCGAAGGCGTGAATTTTATAGCGTTTGTGAGAAGGTTCAGCAATATCTGCTTAATTCTGAGCGAATCGCCTATCAGCGAATAATTTATTTGCGGGTCGATTTCACTGATTATTTCGAGCTTTTTATTTTCGAGCTGTCTTGTTACGAGAGATTTGGAATTTTTTACGATATCCCGGATATCAAAAACTTTTTTATCGAGCTTGATTTTTTTTGCTTCGAGTCGGGAGAAATCGAGCATATCGTTGATAAGTTCGAGAAGATTTAAAGAAGAGGTCATAACCATTTCATTAAATTCCCGCTGCTCAGGGTTTAATCCGCTTACATTCAAAAGGCTTGAAAAGCCTATTATTCCATTCATGGGCGTGCGCAATTCATGGCTCATATTGGCCAGGAAAAAGCTTTTCGCTTTATTTGCCTCTTCGGCCCTGGCCAGAGCTTCGCGCAGATCGGAAGTTCTTATTTCGACCTGTTTTTTCAGCTGGCGGTTCCAGGCCACTATAAAGTATCCAGCGGCCAGAAAAGCGATTAATATCGATAAAATAACGCTCAGGAAAGTTTTATTTTTAAATGGGTTATTTTCTTCTATATGCACCCATCGCCGGTAAATTTCTTTTCGTTCGTCTTCGGTTATGGTTTTTAGCGTTTTATTGAGTATGGAGTTTAATTCGGGCCAGTCGCGGCGGGAGCCTATCGCGAGTTTTATAGGATATTCGGCGTCGCCGGCGATTCGAAGATTTGTAATGCCTTCTTTTTCGGACAGGTATGATGAAGTTGCTATATCTATTATGGCCGCGTCGGAAAGGCCGTAGGCCGCATTTAAAAGCGCGTTTAAGTCGGTGGGGACTATATCGTATGAATACGAAGGAAAGTTTTTTTGAAGATATTCGGTGACGGCGTATCCGCTTACTACCGAAATTTTTTTACCGTTCAGATCATTTAATGTCAGCCGGCCCGAAGTATTTTTTCTGACGAGTATTACGTTTTTAATTTCGAGTATGGGATCGGTAAAAAGAAGATACTCGCTTCTTTGCGGAGTATTTGTAGCCGCGTTGACGATGGCCACTTTTTTTTCTTTAGCCATGTCGAGTATTTCTTTAAACGAGCCGGCTTTAAGTATTTTGAATTTGATATCTAGCTTATCTTCGATGACTTTTATATATTCATGCGCCAGGCCTCTGGTGGTAACGGCGGACGTGTCGAAGAATTCGAAAGGCGCGTATGACGGGTCGGGGGCGAAAACCAGGCCGTCTTTATGCGACGAAAGCCAGTTTTTTTCCGTTTCATCGATTATATCTTGCCGTCCGTCAGCGTTTGAAACTAAGGACAGCAAAATAAAAAATATAAAAATAAAAAATAAAGCTTTACTGTTGAAATCAAAAATCATTGTATATGTATGTTAACACAATACTTATATTTTTTCAATAAAAAACCTGTTTTTTTGTAATTGACATGCTATGGGGGCCGTGATAAAATAATAACCTGCCGATTAAATTTAAATGTTCAAAAGGAGAATAATTTGAGAACCGACCTGTTTACTTTGAATAAATATCTGGGAATGTTAGCCGGCGCTTTAATCGGTTATATAAGGCACGGCGGAGATACCACGCCGGCGGTTTTCGGCGCGGCTTTCGGATACGGGCTGAGCTTTCTTATAACCATAATCGTGATTTTTTTATTTGACGGGCGCAAGAAACTATCCGAATTTCAATACGCCCTGCTGAGCCGCGAAAGGTTCCTGTTTTCGTTCAAATCCGATAAATATATGTATATTATGGTTTTAATATATATGATAATTTTTTCTCTGGCCGTGAAGTTTTATAATCCGGAACTTACTGCCGGCAACGCCGCTATTTTCGGTTTTTTAGCGCTATCGTTCTTTTCGGCCGCCAGCCTCATTATTCACGCGAACCTGCTTCTTTTGACGGCGGTTTTCGTCGTTCTTGCGTGCGTGAACGCCGCCGCCGTTCATTCTAATTCTGCCGAATTTTTGAGGCAAAGTGAAATAGTGACTTACTTTCCTCTATCATTTTTTTTCGTCGCGGGTTATATCGAAGAATATAAACGCCTCGAATACAGGATACTCGCGCTTATCTTCGACGAAAAAGAATTCGACGACCTCGCCGTGACTTTATTTAAACTCGAAAAGCCTTCAACCGTAAACATGCCGCCTTCCAGCTTTATCAAAGCGGCTGCTTCGGGAATGCTGTGGATCATTCTTCTTTCTTCCGTAAAACTCGATTTCGCATATTTTTCAGGGTTTTTATCCGCGATCAAAAATTAACCCGCGCGAACTTTATTATGCCGAAAAAATAAGCTCGATTATCGAACTAGATAAAGAATCGATAATCGAGCTATGCAGATTTTATTTTATATTCAGATTTGATTGAATTTAAATCATCACAAAATAGAGGCCCACTCCTATGATCAAAACGGCGGCAACATGTTTGAACACTTTGTTCGCGTAAGCGAGTTTTTCGGACGATAAAAGCGCCTGGGCCGCGCCGAATGAAGTTCCGGCGACGACTATCAGAACTGAATGTCCGACCGCGTAAGAAAATAGAAGAATTCCCCCATAGGCCATGCTTCCGCCTTTAGCCATATAAGCGAGGATAACGGCGAGCACCGGCACCGCGCAGGGAGCGGAAACTATGCCGAAAAGCGCGCCAAGCGCTATTGCGCCAAGCCAGCCTTTATGCGTGACTTTAGATGTGAGCCCGGCGAGCTTTCCGCTTTTGAACTCGATAAGGCCCCACAGGTGGAAAGCCATCAATACGCATATGCCGAAGATTATATAATTCCAGTGGCGGCCGACATCGCCGAAAAGCTTTCCGAACGCGGCGGCGAAAATGCCCATCGCCGTAAAGGTTATGCCGAGGCCGGTCACGAATAAAAACGAGAATGTAAGAGATTTTTTCCAGCCTTTAAGCTCGTCGTAGCCGCCGACGAAGCCGAGCATAAGCGGCACCATGGCTAAAACGCAGGGGTTCGACGCGGTGAGAAGACCTCCGAGAAAAGCGGCTGCGATAGCGAAAGCGGGGTTTGTTGAAATATAGCCGCCTATGTTCTGAATGAATGTTTCGATGAATTGCATTTTATCAACTCCCTCTTTATTTCGGTTTTCTTTTGTTGTACGGCCGCTCTGGCGCTTATCGGATTTATGAGAGTCCGGATTTAACGGCTGTTATGGAGGTATATTCGATTTTTATAATTTAGCGCCTAATTCCTTGAGCTTGGCCAATATTTCTTCTTTTGAGAAAAAACCTTCGTGACGGAACAATTCCTTGCCTTCGCCGTCGAGAAATACCTGGCAGGGGATTAGCATAATTTTATGCTTTTCGGTAATTTCTTTATCGGAGCCTACGTCGAACAGTTTAATTTCGACTTTGCCTTCGAGCTCTTTTTGAAGTTCTTCTATGATAGGTTTCATTTGTTTGCACTGTGCGCATTTTCCGGCGCCGAATTCGTAAAGTATTATTTTGTTTTTTGCTATGATTTTCAATACCGATTCGGGAAGCTCCATTTCGTTTGTCGCCAGAGTTACGGCAAGGGTGTCTTCTATGAAACCTTTAGCGGGCGTTACCGTCAGATCGGCAGGCGTCAAAAGGCTTGTTTCAGCCGTAGCGGCGGCCGCGGAACCCTCGGCATTCGCGGAAGCCGGAACCGGTGAAATATTATTAAAATAAAAGCCTGATAAACAAACGAACAAAAAAAGAAATGAGAAAATTATTATTTTATTTTTCATGCGACGGCGGTCCTCCATATTTGATCGCTTCGGCGGATAATTGCCGAGTTATTGTAACATTTTAGTGATTTCATCTACAGTGAGAAGTTTTCCGGCTGATTTGACTTTTCCGTCGATGACGAGAGCGGGAGTAGTCATAACGCCGTATGACATTATTTTTGGCAGGTCGGCCACTTTTTCGACGGCGGCTTCTATGTTGAGTTTTTTTAGCGCCTCTTTTACGTTGGCTTCGAGATTGTGGCATTTAGGGCAGCCCATGCCCAGAACTTCGATTTTCATGATGATCCTCCATTAAATTAATATATGTTTAAAAAGATAGCAATTTTTATGCCTTAATGATATATGACAATCAAGCATAGTTTAATTTAGTGATGCATTAGCAAAATATGTCAATACAATTAAATACAATTAAATAAAATTAAAACTTATCGGTTTTATTCATTAAATTTATTTGCACCTTTATAAAACTTTGCACTGTGCATTGAATAAAAATAGTGCATAATTTTAACGAGTGTGTTATAATTATAGTTCTGAAAGAGCATTTAAATTATGAAGTTTTACTTTTAGTTTTGCTGTTATTATATCATAATAAAAAGCATTCAGGCAAGGCCGGCATGATTTATAATTTCAAAAACGGCTGGCCGGAAGGATTTTTATGAATAGAGAAGAAAAAATAATAGTTAAATCGCGAAGCTTATTGAAAGTTCTTGATATGGCGAAAGCTGCCGCCGTTTCAGATGCGCCGGTCCTTATATATGGGGAATCAGGCACCGGAAAAGAAGTAATAGCCGATTATATACATAAAACCAGCTCCCGCGCCGCTGAAAAAATAATAAAAATAAACTGCGTGGCGCTTCCGGAAAATCTTTTTGAAAGCGAACTTTTTGGATATGAAGCCCACGCTTTCACGGGGGCGCAAAAACAGAAAAAAGGAATATTCGAATTAGCCGATAAAGGAACGATACTTCTCGACGAAATAGGCGAGGTTCCACTTTCTCTCCAGCCGAAGCTTTTGAGAGTGCTTCAAGAAAAAGAAATACTGCGCATAGGCGGTCATATCCCCATAAAGGTTGATTTCAGGGTTGTTTCAGCGTCGAATAAAAACCTGAAAATGCTCGTACATAAGGGCTTGTTCAGAGAAGACCTTTATTACCGGCTTAACGTCATTGAAATAAACGTGCCTCCGCTGCGCGAACGCAGGGAGGATATAGGCCCTCTGCTGGATTTTTTTATGGAGCTCTATTGTAAAAAATACTCTAAAAATATTAAAGGTTTTGAAACGGGAGCGCTCGAGTGCCTTCAAAATTATCCGTGGCATGGTAATGTGCGCGAGCTTAAAAATCTTATCGAGCGCCTGGTTATATTCGAGACGGGCGAGTTTATAGGCACCGAATTTTTTCCCGAAGATCTTTGTGCGAAGGCGCGTACATGCCAGAATAAATCTTGCAGGACTGATTTTCCTGCTATAATCGAGAAAAACGGGAGAATGCTCGACAATATTGAAAAACAGCTGATAGAAAACGCTTTATTGGAGGCCCGGGGCAGCCAGAAAATCGCCGCTGAAAAACTCAAAATACACCGCAATACAATAAGAAGAAAGATAACCGAGTACGATATAAATTTAGCCGAAATAAAAAAACGAGTAAAATAAGGCATAAAAATTGCTGAACTATTTTTAGCTTAAATTAAAACAGTTTTTTTATAAATAAGGAGAGAAATGCAATGAACGATTCCGATAAGGATGTTCGAACAAACGCAAATACGGAAATGGTTGAATCCGCGGAAAACTCAAAAGTTCAGGTTAAAAAGACGTCAAATATTAAATCTATTTTAATAAAAATAGCGGCTGGGCTTATGGTATGGTACTTACTTTATTCCAATCTAGACCCGATCGCTAAATATATTACATACAACCTTTTGGGTCTCGTTCGCAGCTCTCATTTTGCAAGTTCCGTGGAGTTTTTTATTTTCGAAGTTCCGAAGGTTATTCTTCTTCTGGTAATAGTGATTTTCTTTGTCGGCATTATCCGCTCATTTTTTACAGCGGAGCGCACGCGAGCAATGCTCGCCGGAAAAAGCCTTTTTGCCGGAAACGTGATGGCGTCCGCCCTCGGAATTGTGACGCCGTTTTGCACATGCTCGGCGATCCCTTTATTTATAGGTTTTATGGAAGCCGGAGTGCCGCTCGGTGTCACTTTTTCATTTCTTATTTCCGCGCCGATGATAAACGAGGTCGCTCTTGTTATGCTCTACGGCATGTTCGGCGTGAAAGTGGCAGGGCTTTATCTTGCCACGGGCCTTTTAATAGCTATAACTTCAGGATATGTGATCGGAAAGCTGAAACTAGAAAAATACGTCGAAGAATGGGTCTATGAAGTTAAAATGGGCTCCGGCGAAACAAACGAAAATGTTATGCTTTTCGAAGACCGCGTCAATTACGGCCTTGACGCCGTCAAAGAGATCGTTTTAAAAGTATGGCCCTATATTACCATAGGCATAGCCGTAGGCGCAGGAATTCACGGTTACGTGCCGGAAAATCAGATGGCGTCTTTCATGGGAAAAGACACATGGTGGGCCGTTCCCCTCGCAGTCTTACTGGGCGTTCCGATGTATTCGAACGCCGCGGGCATAATTCCTGTGGTTCAGGCGTTGATGGGCAAGGGCGCGGCGCTCGGGACGGTGCTTGCCTTTATGATGGCGGTTATTGGCCTGTCGCTGCCGGAGGTCATAATACTTAAAAAAGTGCTTAAATGGCAGCTTATATCGGCATTCGTCGGCGTGGTGGCTTGCGGCATCATACTCGTCGGATATTTGTTCAACTTTTTGATATAATTATATTAACGGATTCTTCCAATATAAAAAGAGGCCGTCAGGAAAGTTTGCCTTTCTATGACGCCTCTTTTTATATAATGAATTAAATGTTTTTTTTATTTTATACTTAATTTGAATTTACCGAATCCTTCAAGGTTAAATTCCTGCTCGCCGTTTTCAAAAAATTTCGACTTCATGCACGCGTCTTCTATGTAAATATCGAAACCGTCCTCTTCGCTTTTGAAACGGTGAAAATCGAGAGGCAGCGGATTCATTCCGGGAAGAGGATTTTCGGGAAGCGCTGAAAAGCCGCACGGGCCTTTATATGCGCTTCATCATCCGACTATCGTGATTACCTGAAAAACATATAAAGCCCCGCCGTGCCCGCCGATAAAATTTCTCAGCCACTCGGATTTTATACTGACGGTTTTAATTGTTTCACTCACCGCGTTCACCTCCTTGAAATTAACTGTTGCATTTGCAATTTTCTATTTCTACGTTTCTTTTGAAATATTTTTTGCCGAACCAGAACGCCGCGTTGACGAGCGCTATCATGACGGGAACTTCGACGAGCGGCCCGATTACGGCCGCGAAGGCCGCGCCGTGCTTGATGCCGAACACGCCGACCGCGACGGCTATGGCCAGCTCGAAATTATTGCTGGCGGCAGTAAAAGAAAGCGTGGTCGACTGTTCATAAGTGGCGTGGAACTTCATGCTCATATAAAAACTCAGCAGGAACATAACCACGAAATATATTAAAAGCGGGATCGCGATCAATACTACGTCCATCGGCTGAGATATTATCTTCTGCCCCTGTATTGAAAACATCGCCACTATCGTGAATAAAAGCGCAATAAGCGTAAGCGGGCTTATTTTAGGGATGAAAGATTTTTCATACCATTGTTTGTTTTTAGCCTTTATAAGCGTGAATCGCGTTATCATGCCGGCTATGAATGGAATGCCGAGATAAATGAAAACGCTCGTCGCGATGTCTTTTATCGATATATTGACGTATTCGCCTTTCATGCCGAAATACGGCGGCAGTATCGTGACGAATATGTAGGTGAAAAGCGAATAGAAAAGAACCTGGAATATCGAGTTGAACGCCACCAGGCCGGCGGCGTATTCGGTGTCGCCTTTCGCCAGGTCGTTCCAGACGATAACCATAGCTATGCAGCGGGCGAGCCCGATCAATATCAGCCCGATCATATATTCAGGATAACCTTTAAGAAATATTACCGCGAGCCCGAACATCAGAACCGGCCCTATGATCCAGTTCTGAACGAGCGAAAGAGTCAATATTCTGTAATTTTTAAACACTTCGTGAAGCTCTTCGTATTTGACTTTAGCCAGCGGCGGGTACATCATTAAAATAAGGCCCAGCGCTATAGGGATCGAGGTGGTGCCTATCGAAAATTTCATCAACAGATCGTTGATCTGCGGAAAGGCGTATCCGCCGCCGATCCCGGCCGCCATGGCCAAAAATATCCATAATGTAAGGTACCTATCAAGAAAAGATAACTTAGAGGAAACGTTTTCACTCATTCGATAAAACTCCTTTTTTTATTTTACACATTTTTTAATCGTTTTGCAATCTTCAATTTTTTCTAATTCGTCGAGCTTTTTGATATCTTTTTTGCTCTGCGCGCTGCCGATTATAAAAGGCATTATCGCATCGAACAATTTTCCCGTTTCCGCGTTAATTTTTGGATTGAGTTTATAATACATCCACTGGCCTTTCCGCCTGGATGAAACTATTTTTGTGCGTTTTAAATATGCAAGATGGCGGCTGGTTTTAGAGTGGGTCGATTTCAGGACTTCCGTCAGTTTGCATACGCAGACTTCGCGGCCGTCGGTGAGCATGGCTAAAACCCTCAGCCTGAATTCTTCCGAGAAAGCTTTAAAAATTTCGGCGGTTTCTTTCAATTTATCCTCCCGGTCATTGAATAATATGACATTATATTGCTTTATACGGCGCTCTTTGCGTCCGCGAAGTGCGCGCCATCAGCATTTTCCTCCGCAGCAGCAGCCGAATGTGAATTTTTGAGCCGCGACGGTTATGCTGGATGCGCAGTCTTTTAATTCGTCTTTGACCTCTCCGGTTATGGGATCGCTTCCGACCTGGGTTACGCTGTATTTATTATCTTTGAGTATTCTTATGTTTTTGAAACCAGCGTTTTCGATACATTTTAAATACTCGCCGCGAAGGAGTGCGCCAGAAACGCACGCAGAATAAAGGGTTTCGGAATTTTTCATTTCGTTTGAAAGCGGCTTTTCCAGAACGATGTCGGAAACTATCATACTGCCGCCGTTTTTGAGCGTGCGGTAGATTTCGTTGAAAACGGCCTGCTTGTCGGTGGCTAAATTGATGACGCAATTCGAGATTACCGCGTCGGCCGTGTTGTTTTCGACCGGAAGTTTTTCGATGTAGCCTTCGCGGAATTCTACGTTTTTCAACCCGGTTTTTTCCGTGAATTTTACGGCGTTTTTGTTGGCGAGTTCGAGCATTTCATGTGTCATGTCTATTCCGATCGAGCGTCCTTCGCTTCCGACGATCTCCGCCGCCATGAATACGTCTTTTCCGCCGCCCGAGCCAAGATCGATCACAGTGTCGCCTTTTTTTATCATCGAGAACGCGAGCGGATTGCCGCATGACAAACCCATTTCGGATTCCGGTATTATATGGTCTTCGATTATATAACTTTTATCGGTCGAACAGCAGGATTGTCCTGAAGACGAAGCGCAGCATGACATGTTTTTTCTGGCGACGTCGCCGTAGGCTTTTTTTACGAGATCGTGAGTGTCGTTTTTATTCATTGAAAACTCCTTTGTGATGATTATAGTCAAGTAAATAAAAGGGTTATGCATAATATCGTATAACCGTTTAAGCAATAATACATTTTCATTATACACTTAAGTTCTTAAAAAGTCAATGCAATGATTAAAATAAGTAACTATCCTTATTTATTATATACAGCTGAGTATTGAAAGTTATGCCGATGCTGAAAAAACAGCCCGTGGAATAAATTATGAGCTAATGCTGATCAATTTAATGAATTGATATAATTAATACCATAAATGAGTCCATTCCAAATAGTCGATTTTTTGAATTTTGACGATGATTTTTCAATAGTTTTCAGGCATATTTTTGCCGTTTTTTGACTTTTTGGAGCAGACTCATAAATAAAAGGCATCTAAAAAAAATATCGATGTCCGAAAATAGCGAGAAATATTTTGGAAGCTATGATATAATTTAGCATATCAGGAAGGTGCTGATATGATGGATGAAAAACATAAAGCCTGTTATGCGGCTTTCAAATCGAAAGATTCTCGTTTCGATGGACATTTTTTTGTGGGAGTGACCTCGACAGGAATATACTGCCGTCCTGTATGCAGAGCACGGTTGCCCAAAGCGGAAAACTGTATTTTCTTTGCGACTGCCGCTGAAGCGGAACAGGCAGGATTTCGTCCCTGCTTACAATGCCGCCCGGAATTAGCTCCGGGTTTGGCGCCGATAGACGCTTTGCGAACCCTTGCGCGTCTGGCCGCAAGGTTGTTAGAGGAAAATTGTGGAAATATTGAAAATTTGGAGGAATTAGCCGCGCATCTTGGCTGCACCCACCGTCATTTACGACGGGTATTCAATAAAGAGTATCATGTTTCTCCCGTAGAATATTTGCTGACCTGTCGTTTGTTGTTGGCTAAAAGCCTGCTGACGGATACAAAATTGTCCATTCTGGATGTTGCAATGACTTCCGGCTTTGGAAGTCTGCGAAGATTTAACGATGTATTTAAAAAACAATACCATCTTGTGCCTACCGCTTTGCGAAAACAAACGACGGAACATGCAAGACATTTCGAAGATAACACTACTTTAACGCTAGGCTACCGGCCGCCATATGAATGGGATAAACTACTCTCTTTTTTTTGCATGCGGGCAATTCCAGGTATAGAGGTTGTTCGGGATGGGGCTTATTATCGGACTGTGCGGCTTGTTGGAAAAGGACAAAAAGAGGCAATTGGATGGATAAAGGTAGAAAATACTCCAAAGAAAAACGCTTTAAACATCACGGTATCAGCCTCTCTTTTGCCGGTTTTACTGCAGGTAATATCACGCGTGAAGCACATGTTCGATCTTAATTGCGACCCGAATATCATTTATGAAACGCTATGTGCGATGAATGAACTGAGCCCCGGTCTATGCGTTGCCGGCACACGGCTTCCCGGCTGTTTCGATCCTTTTGAAATGTCCGTAAGAGCAATATTGGGGCAGCAAATTACGGTCAAAGCCGCAACGACACTCGCGGGAAGAATGGTACAAAATATGGGAACCCCCATTCAAACAGGCATCGACGGCCTCACTCATGTATTTCCTTCAACAACAGCGATCATCAAAGAACCTGTTTCCGATAAACTGTGGTCGTCCGGTATTTTTGCCGCACGCGGAAACGCCATCTATGCCCTTGCGAAAGGCCTGGAAGATGGAATAATTATGCTCTCAACAGTATCCGACCCGAAAGTGACGATGGAACAACTTATGAAAATTCGAGGTATTGGAGCCTGGACTGCCGGATATATCGCGATGCGCGCTCTTGGTTGGGCGGACGTTTTTCTGGAAACGGATTGCGGCATCCAGAGAGCTTTGAAGTCTTTTACAAAAAAAGAGCTTCTTGCTCTGGCTGAAAAATGGCGCCCCTGGCGCAGTTATGCAACGATCAATTTATGGAATTCACTTTAGGAGGAAAACGATATGTATTACATAACAAATTATACTTCCCCCGTTGGGCAGCTCACACTAGCAAGCGATGGCGATAACCTTACCGGCTTATGGCTTGATGGGCAAAAATATTTTTGCGCTACCGTCGATGGATGTATGCGGCCTGAAAATAATATGAGTATATTCGATGCCGCTAAAGAATGGCTGGATGGGTATTTTGCAGGGGAAAAACCTGCTTTGTCCGAACTTTCGTTAGCTCCTGCCGGTGGGGATTTCAGACAGGAAGTATGGAAATTGCTCCGTGAAATCCCCTATGGCATGGTCACAACCTACGGTGAAATCGCAAAAAAAATAGCGGTAAAAATGCACAAAAAAAGTGTGTCCGCTCAGGCGGTAGGCGGCGCTGTCGGTCACAATCCTATCTCCATTATCATACCCTGCCACCGTGTGCTTGGCGGCAACGGCAGCCTTACCGGCTACGCCGGAGGCGTCCAGGTCAAACTAAAATTGCTCGAACTGGAGGGCATGGATACGGCGAGTATATTTGTTCCCACGAAGGGTACCGCGTTATAGAAATCAAACGAAGGAGAACGAGTTTATGGAATCATTATATTTCAATCCAGGCTGTGCGCTTAGTCTTTATAAACCTGAAATGGAACAGCGAATCCTTGATACGCTAAATAAACAATACGCTAAAGTAAAAATACATAATATTTGCTGTCATCACGATCCACAGCTTCCCGAGGGAGGTAAAATCATCAATGTATGCGCAGGCTGTGACAGGCGTTTCCGAAAGCTGTATGCCGGCATTTCCACCGTTTCTTTGTGGGAGACGCTGGAGAGTATGCCGAATTTCGCCTTTCCGGACTACCGCGGTGCGGTCATGACCATCCAGGATCCCTGCCCTGTTCGGGATCGGCCGGCTGTTCATCAGGCGGTACGCAATTTACTTCTAAAAATGAATGTCACGATACAGGAGCCCCGGCAGCATAGTGAAAAAACAGTTTGCTGCGGCGATGTGTTTTATCCAAAATTACCGGTTGAAAAGATTTATGAATTTATGCGCCGCCGGGCCGGTGAAATGCCCTGCGAAGATGTCGTAGTCTATTGCGTATCATGTATCAAGGCAATGCATATTGGCGGAAAACGGCCGCGCTATCTTATCGATCTTTTGTTTGGTGAATCTACGGATCCACAAGAGTACCGCATCGCGGAGTGGCATCGGCAGTTGGATGATTATATAGCCGAACATTAAGGGCAACCGTGCTAAATTTGCCGGTTACGCTTAAATTATTTTTGACGAGCTTTCATCGATGCCGGCCTGGACATTATGGATAATGATTACGCATTTTCTGCCGTCGAGGTTTACGAACATGAATGAATTTTAGCCGAGGATTCCGCTCGTATGGCCCATAAATTGAGAAGCGGACACGATCAGGTCGAAGCCGTAGCTATTTTCGGTATTGCCCGTTTCCATGGAACCCCATTTTCTTTGCTCGGCAAGCATCGACGGCGATATTAAAGTTCCCCGCCGAAGGGCTTCAAGCCATTTTTTAGTATCAGAAATATTTGAAACGATTGAACCGGCCGCCCATGCTACTGACGGATCAATGGTTATCTGGACTGCCTGCGTCCCTTCGACTAAGTATCCGTTCATGTATTCGCCACTCATATTCGGGTCTAAAGGACAGCATAATAGCATTAACGCTCGATAAATGAATGATTATGGGTTCGACTTTATATGCGGCGGGTTAAATTTTCTTGACTTATTCAGGAGTTTAATCTAAAATAATATTATATTTTTCGATTGGAAAAGATATAGCGATGTTCAAATACGCTTCGATATTAAATAAACCGCTTTTCGACGATCTTTGCGAGCCCGTGATAGTTTTCGGGCCGGACAGAAAGCTCGTCTTCTTGAATCTGGCCGCGAAAAAAATGTTCGGAAAAAAAGCCGATAAAATCGCGGGCGTGAGCTGTGCGCGCTTATTCGGATGCGCGCAGGCCGGAAGCGGCGAAAGCTGCCCTTTCGAGTCGTTTTCTTCGCCGCGGGTGAAAAAACTAAATTTCAAAATACCATCCGGCAGCTCGCCGTTTACTGAAAAAGAACTTTCTGGAACGGCATTTCCGGTTTATGCCGGCAATAAAACTACACACGGCGCGGCGTTCGTGGTGAAAAATTTCAGGGCGAAAAGCGAAATAGATTATTTTCGCAAAAGAGCCGATGAGGATCTTAAAGCCGGCGAAGAAAGATATCGGACCGTCGCCGATTTTACCTATGACTGGGAATACTGGACTTCGCCGGAAGGAGAAATGATATATGTTTCGCCGTCCTGTGAAAGGATATCGGGCCATAGTCCCGAAGAATTTATTAAAGACCCCGGACTTTTTTATAATATAATGCATGCCGATGACAGGCGCAAAACCATTCAATACATGGAAAAAGTATCGAAACGCTCAGGGATTTCCGAGATCGTTTTCAGAATCATCCGCCCCGATAAACAGGTAAGATGGGTGCACCACATATCCCAGCCCGTTTTTGGCTCCGGCGGAAAATCTCTGGGGCGGCGCGCTTCCAACCGTGATATAACCGAAAGAAAAATGATGGAGGACGCAATTTTAGAGAGCGAAGAGCGCTACCGGACCGTCGCCGATTTTACTTATGACTGGGAATACTGGATATCGCCGGAAGGCGGCATGAGGTATGTTTCGCCGTCCTGCGAGAGAATATCGGGCTATGCGTCCGAAAAATTCATCGGCGACCCGGATCTTTTTGAAAAGATCATGCATCCCGGCGACAGAAAACGGGCCGTATCTTTGATGCGCGAAGCGTCGGAAACTTCGGCCGTATGCGAGACCGATTTTAGAATAATCCGCTCCGACGGGGATATCCGCTGGATACACCACATATCCCAGCCGGTTTACAGTAAGAACGGAAATTATCTGGGGCGGCGCGCTTCCAACCGCGATATAACCTCGCGAAAGAAAACCGACAGGGAACTCGAAGAATCCCGGAAAAAACTTATAGAGCAGAACCTCGAGCTGGAGCGCAAAAATATCGCCTTGAAAGAGGTCCTCGGAAGGATCGAACTCGAAAAGAAAGAAGTTCAGGACAACGTTATGCTGAACGTCGAAAACGTTCTGCTGCCGATATTGAACGATCTGGCTTCCGCTTCGAACGGCCGCGAGAAAAACAACATCGAACTCATTAAAAAGAATGTAGGCGATCTGACTTCCGCCTTCGGAAGCAGGATCTCCGTTAAATCGCTGAAACTCACCCCTAAAGAGATCAGAATATGCAATATGATCAAAAACGGCATGAACAGCAAGGAAATTTCTGAAATGCTCAAAATATCGCTCAGAACCGCTGAAACGCACCGCAACAATATCAGGAAAAAACTCGGCATCGCCCGCGCCGGGGTAAATCTGGTCACATATCTTCAAAATTACTTTTCACTGTAATTCATAATCATAATAATCTTCAAATTATTTATTAAATATATGTTTTAAATGCATAATACGTATTTTTTATACGTATATTATACGCATTAAATCCATGTTGATTATTGGCATTCGTGATGTTAAAATTAAATTAAAGCCATCGCATTAATTATCGAAAGGAAAGGTGTTTCATTTTGTTATCGCTTATCAAGGTCAAACAGGTTTTATTCACTTCCTCGATTATCGTTTCAGCGGCGTTCATATTCGTTCTTTTTTCGGTTCAGGCTTCTTACGCGCTGCCGACTATTTTCTGCAACGTGCCCTCTACCGATACGACGGCCGACGGAACTCTGGTCATGATGCTCAACTATTACAAGTACGCTTACAAGACGCCTCAGGCCGTCGATACGCAGACCATGATCACGAGTCTCGAGTACGGGTTTAAAAAACTCGAGATCGGCGCCGACTTTGTCGGAAGCGGATCTTTCGTCGACGGGGGCAATTATCCAGGGCGCACCGACTGGAACTTCAAATGGAGGATACTGACCCAGGGCTCGGATGAAATATCCATGGCTGTAGGCGCGATGTTTTTAGGCGCGAAAAAATACGCGGGCGGCCAGTATTATTTTCCTTCGCCTTATATCGTTTTTTCAAAAGCGTTCAAAGACGTAAGGCTTCACCTCGGATATCAGGATAATATTCTCGGTTTCAAGCAGGCCGATGCCGATAACAAGAAAAGCCGGGGATTGATCGCGGCCATAGACGGCGTCGTCTGGAAACATCCCAGGCATCCGCTCACTATGATGGTAGACTATACGGGCGGCCCGCTGTCATCAGTCGGAATAGGCGTTTCCCAGCCGCTCAGCCCTAAGATCAGCTGGTTCTATTGCTTTTATAAGCCATTGAATAATCCGCTTCCGGTTTCGCAGGCAGAATTTCCAAAGCAGCACTGGGTCGGCGTCACTTATTCGATGCCTTTGAAATAATCTTTCTCATTAAAATATGCATTAAAATGTGGCCCGCAAGATCGCGGGCCACAAATAAAAGTAAAATCAGGGGGAGTAAAAATGCCAGGTACGACGGAAATTCTTTTAAAATTAGACACGGGCAACACCGGTTTTATGCTCATCGCCACGAGCCTTGTAATGCTCATGACTCCGGGGCTCGCTTTCTTTTACGGCGGCCTTGTAGGAAGAAAGAACGTTCTTACCATAATGCTTCAAAGTTTCATATCCATGGGTATAACTTCGGTTATATGGTTTCTTTTCGGATACTCGATGTGTTTCAGCGGCGATCTTAAAAGCGGAACGGATTTTTTTGGAATAATAGGAAATTTCAATCAGGCATGCTTCAGCGGAATCACGGTAAATACTCCCACTCCGCTCAACCCGACGATACCTTTATTCGTTTTCATAGCTTATCAGATGATGTTCGCGATAATAACGCCCGCTCTCATAACCGGCGCTTTCGCCAACAGGGTGAGTTTCAAGTCGTATATAATATTTCTGGTGGGCTGGCTCGTTTTCGTTTATTTCCCTATGGTTCACATGATATGGGGCGGCGGTATAATGGCTAAATGGGGCGTCCTGGATTTCGCTGGCGGCATAGTCGTTCATAATATCGCGGGAATGGCCGCCCTGGCTTCCGTTTTATACGTCGGAAAAAGAAAGGAACTTTCGAACGTGCCGCACAGCATACCTCTTGTAGCTCTCGGAACGGGGCTTTTGTGGTTCGGCTGGTACGGCTTTAACGCCGGCAGCGAGTTCGCGGTTGATTCGGTGACCGCCCTGGCGTTCATAAACACCGATACGGCGGCATCGTTCGCCGCGGTGGTATGGCTTATCATAGCCTGGATATTCGAGAAAAAGCCGAAATTCCTGGGTCTTCTCACCGGCGCGGTGGCCGGGCTCGCCACGATAACACCCGCGGCGGGATATGTGACGATAGGAAGCGCCGCTATAATAGGCTGCGTCGCCGGCGTGATATGCTACGGCGCAGTGATGCTTAAAAACGCCCTCGGCTGGGACGACGCGCTCGACGTATGGGGCGTTCATGGCGTCGGCGGAATGATCGGCATAATCATGCTTGGAATATTCGCAGATAAATCCGTAAACGCGGCCGGCGTCAACGGCCTTCTTCTGGGCGGCGCCGAAGGGATGACATTTTTCATGACGCAGCTTGCGGCGATAATACTTACATCCATATACGCTTTCGCGTTCACTTATTTCATGCTCGCCGTAATAAATATGATAACGCCCGTCAGGGTCGGTAATGACGAAGAAGAGTTAGGACTCGATGAAGCTCTGCACGGCGAAACCGCGTATGAGACACATACGTTTTAATAAGACACCCCACCCAAGGTGAATAACGGCGCGGCAGGGGCCGCGCCTGAATTTAATTAAAGGGGCATTCCGGATGGAAGCCCCTTCTTTTTTATATGCATAAATTAATATACAGAATCGAATATAAACAGCCGCCTTTTCAGACGAAGTATAGCATGATTAATTATTTTTTAATAATCAAAATTGCAGCTTGAAATTGAATTATCGATCGTATATAATTTCGAATGAAAGAAAAATGCCGCGGTAGATAAAAATAACGATAACGGCCATTTGCATATCGATTTCATATCGTCAGAGTAATTAAAAGATGTTATGGATGGCGGTTTACTCGCCGAATTTCCAGGTTTTAACGACCTCTTTTTGCATCGCTGATTCGGGAGAAGCTATGAAACCGTTGCTGATATTGGCCCTGAGCTCTTTTATTTTATCTATTACGGTTTCGCCTTCGGCGTAACCGTGCCTTGCCAGGTAACAGCCGACGATCATTCCGGTCCGCCCTATTCCGCCCCAGCAGTGTACATAGACTCTTTTGCCTTCGCTTATCTTCGAATCGATTTCGTTTAGAACGGCCGCTATTTTTTCGCGCGGCGCTATGCCGAAATCTTTGATAGGAAAGCGGCTTAACGTTACTTCGACGTTCAGTGATTTCGCCGTTTCTTTTAAAATATCCTCATAGGGTGCGTATTCGCCGTAAAATTTATCGCGTTCGCCTTCTTCCATTAGATTTATAATGTGCCTTATGCCGTATCTCAGAAGATAAGCGATTTTTTTTCGGGCGGTTTCGGGGTTGGCGTCGCCCGGATAGCATCCCGCGAGAAGGTGCTCATGATCGGCCCAGTAAGAGCGGTCAAACGGCGTTTCGGTTATTTCGTCGATATCGATATCTTTACTTTTCATTTTTCAAAATCTCTTCTAATGCATTTAATTCTAACTTCATCTCTTCGTAAATTTTTAAAATTATATCGAAACCGGCGTCTATGTTTTTTTCGACTTCTACGGTAAGCTGCGCAATGCGGTTATAGCCGAATGTAAGCGCCAGGCCTTTGAGCGAATGGACCGTTTTTTTCATTTCCGCTTCGTTTTTTTCGTCTATGAACTTGCCGAGAGCTTTTACAAAATTTACAGTATCCGAAAAGCTTACCCTGACGAATTCTTTAAATAAGGTTATATCGTTTCCCGACTTGGCCATGAGGCTTTCTTTGTCGAAGCGCGGAACGCTTTCGCTTACGTATTTTTCTCGCGATTCGGCCGGCCCGCTTTTGCAATCGAGATATTTTTCGAGCTTCTCGCGCAGCGAATGCGGCTCTATAGGTTTTGTTATAAAATCGTCCATGCCGGCCGCCAGGCATTTTTCCTTTTCGTCCTTTGTGGCGCTAGCCGTCAGGGCGAGTATGGGAACACGCCGCCCGGATCCGTTTTCTGATTCCCTTATTAATCCGGCGGCTTCGATTCCGTCCAGCTCAGGCATTTGAATGTCCATTAAAATAAGGTCCGGCTTTTTATTTTCAGCCAGCTCCACCGTTTCTTTTCCGTTTACGGCTTCGACTATATGACAGCCCGGAACCATCTGTTTGATTATAGTTTTAATTAGAAGCATGTTCATTTTTACGTCTTCGGCTATGAGCACCGTTTTGGGCCGGCCGGTAATAAGCGTTTTGCCGCTTTCGTTTTCGATTTTTTTTGATTCGCTTTCCGGTATTTCTTTTTTATGAATGTTATTTAAGGCGTCAATCAGCTGATTTGCCTTGACGGGTTTTATCAGGTTGAACTTTACTCCGGCTTTTTTGCACTCCTGCAGAACCGTTTTATCGTCGAACGAGTCGTGCAGCATGATAACCGGCATTTTTTCAGGAGCGATATTCAACTTTTCTCTCAGCATAGTTACCGTTTCGAGTCCGCTTAAATAAGGCATCCGGCAATCGGCTATCAAAAGATCGAACGAAGAGTCCTCGATCATTTTTAAAGCCGAAAGCCCGTCGCCGCAAACTGCGCATTTTATCGCGAAACTCTCGACGTTCTTTTGCAATATCGTCCGGTTGCGCTCGTTATCGTCGAGTACCAGCGCCCGCTTTACCGCCGTCCGGATTTTCCCGTCCGCCCGCTCCGTTTTTTCACACTTTGTTTCTATGGAAAAATGAAAAGCCGATCCCCTGCCGTATTCGCTGTCAATTTCAATTTTTCCGCCCATTTTATTCGCCAGCAGGTTTGAAATGATCAGCCCGAGGCCGGTTCCTCCAAATTTACGCGTGGTGGAGCTGTCGGCCTGCGAAAAAGCTTTAAACAATTTAAGCCGCTGCTCTTCGCTTATGCCTATTCCGGTATCCCTTACGGAAAAATGATATATTCCGGCATTTTTTTCGGCGGCCGCCTCGAACCGCACTTTAAGCTCTACCTCGCCATTTTCAGTAAATTTAACGGCGTTGTTTAAAAGATTTACCAGTATCTGCTTTAATCTTACGGGATCAACCTCCGCCGTTTCAGGCATATCAGGGTCTATATCGAGCAGAAGCTCGAGCCCTTTTTCCGCCGCGTGAAATTTAATTATATCGGCGGCCTGTTCGGCCAATTCAATAATATTAGTTTTAATTATTTCGAGCTCCAGCCGGCCCGCTTCGATCTTTGAAAAATCAAGGATATCGTTGATTATTCCAAGCAAAGCCTGACCGGACACATTGGCGTTGCCGGCGTATTGCATCTGTATCTCGTTAAGCGGCGTTTGCATGAGAAGCTCGGTGAACCCTATGACACCGTTAAGCGGCGTGCGGATTTCATGGCTCATATTAGCTAAAAACTCCGATTTTGCGCGGCTCGCGATTTCCGCCGTTTCTTTAGCTACGATCAAAGCGTCTTCGTAAGATTTGCGCTGTGTGATATCGCTATGGGAGCCTGCCATGCGCCATGGTTTGCCGCCGGCGTCCCTCATGGCTTCGCCTTTAGCCATAATCCATCTTATCGAACCGTCTTTATGCTTCATTCTGAATTCGATTGTATATTTTTCTATTTTACCGCTCAAATACTTTTGCACGTAATCGTTAAGGCGCTCCAGATCTTCTTCGTAAACGAGAGATATAAACGTATTGAATTCGTTTTTTAACTCATGATCTTCATAGCCGAGCATTTCTTTCCATCGTTTAGAAAGGAAAAGGTAATTCGTGCGGATGTCCCAGTCCCATATTCCGTCGTTCGTTCCTGCGATCGCGAGTTCGTATTGCTCTTTGATGTTGCGAAGCTCAGCTTCGGTGGATTTCCTGTCCGTAATATCCCGTGCCGCAGCATAAATAAGATTGCCGCGAGGGTGCGAACGCCATTCGATAAATTTATAAGACCCGTCTTTGCATCTGTACCTGTTGACGAAATTCAGAACCTGCTCCTGCGCGCTCAATTTTGAAATAGCTTCAAGCGTTGCCGGAAGATCTTGAGGGTGGATGAAGTCGAGAAATTTTCTTTTCTGCAGGTCTTCGACGCAATATCCCAGAACCGATTCCCATTCCCGGTTTAATTTGATAAAATTGCCTTCAGTGTCCGCTATGCATAAAAGGTCCAGATTTACGTTGAAAAATCCTTCGAGCTCCATGGTTTTTTTCTTTTCCGAGGTGATATCTATGAAAATAGCCGTAAAAAACCCTTTTTCATATGAATATACCTGCACTTTATACCATGCGCCGAATATATCCGAATACCGCTCGAATTCTTTTTTGCCGCCGTTTATGGCCACTTCGCTGTAAAGGGAAAGCCAATCTAAATTGCCTTTATTTATCGTAGGCAATACCTGCGTTATTCTTTTATTAATTATGTTTTCGGCTTTTAAGCCCGTTAATTCTTCATAAGCCCTGTTCACTTCGAGGAATTCGAAATCGCACGGAGCGCCTCTCTCGTCGAGAACCAGTTTGAAGAAGGCGTACCCGATGGGAGCGTTTTTAATTATATTTTTATAATGCTCGTTGTTCATAATACAATTCTTTTTCCTTAAAAATATTTAAAAATAGCCTTTAATTTTTTTAATTCCGTAAAGGGAAAGCGGAACGGACTTTCCTTTCATCATTACGGGCCCGACTTTAAAAATTTCTATATCTTTGAATTTACCATTTTCGAGCTTATTTACGACGTCTTCGCTCATTAAAATATCCGTTTGAAAATTTTTAGTTTCGCTTTCGATTCTTGAGGCTATATTTACGTTATCGCCGATGAACGTATATTCCATGCGCTCTTCGGTTCCCACATTTCCGGCCACAAGCTTTCCACGATGTATTCCGACGCCTGATTTCACCGGAGGATATTTACCCAGCGCGTTAAATTCCACGAGCGCGTTTTTTATATCGATAGCTGCCGCCACGGCCGCTTCTTCATGTTTGAGATTGCCGAATGCCGGAGCGAAAACGGCCATCACCGCGTCGCCTATAAATTTATTCACCACGCCACCGTGCGAGTGTATAGGTTTTACTATGTGCGAAAAATAAAGGTTTAAAAAGTCGATCAGTTCGGGCGCGCTCAGCTTTTCGCTCAGCGGCGTGAAGTCTCTTATATCCGAAAACAATATGGTGGCTTCTATTTCTTCACCCATAAGATCGACCTTTTTTTCTTTGAGCAATTTTTCCGCTATTTCTATAGATATGAACCTGCCGAAAGTGTCTTTGATCTTTTCGCGTTCCGCGAGCCCGTCGAGCATCGAGTTGAAATGGCCTTTCAACTGGCCTATTTCGTCCACGTAAAGCACCGAGGACTTGCATTTAAAATCGCCTCTGGCGACCAGTTTCATTCTTTCTATGAGCTTGTTGACCGGGATTATAATATTTTTTCTGAACGAAAACATCGAAGCTATCTGCATGGTGAAAAAATACATCGCAAAGAATGCGGTTATAAGGGTGGGCACGAGCATATCGAAATTATTTAAAACGTCGTAAACCGAGGACATTCCCGACAGCAACCCGGTGTTGAACGATAGTGGAAGATACAGTCCTATGGCGGTCGGCGCTATTCCTATGGAGAAGATTATAATGAAGAACCGTGCGGAAAGGTTTATAGAGCTTCCGTTCCTGATATCGTAAGGCCCGTTTTTTTCAAAAAACGGCGCGGCTATGTATTTATTGATATATTCCTGAGTGAATCCCATCGTCAGAAGGCTCGTTAGAGCGGCGAACATTATAAGCGAAACCAGAAAAAGCGTGAATACAGTCGCCGGAATTTCGCCCAGAACGCTATAGCAGCCCGTCAGGTTGAGCGCGAATTTTATCAGGCCGTCGGTCCAAACCAGCCCGAGAATAAAGAGCGGCAGCCCGATTATCTTTTTTTCGATATATTTTTCGTCCGCGGCGCGTCCTGAAAAATTATATTTATATAGCGGCAAAAGATGCAGCGCCAGTATGACGCAAAGCAGTAAAGTGACGAAACGCCTGCCGAAAAATAATAAAAACGGGTTCTTTTCGACGGCTACTTTTTCAAAGTTTCTGACGAACGAAATTGAAAAACTGCCGTTTTCGCGTCCGCTTATGAGTACGTCAACAAGGCCTCTGGAAGTGGACAATTTAAACGCGTAATTATTTGAATCTATAAGCGGATTGCCTGTAATTCGCACTCCGCCGCTTTCAACGGGCTTTAACTGCGTTTCGGCCGTGGCCGCCGTTTTTTGAATTTCGCCTCCGGACGGAATCGGAAGTTCGTATCTTACCCGTTCGTTTATTATCATTCCGAATGTTCGCGCGCCGCTTTTATCGATTTTTTCCTTTTGCTTGAGCGCTATTTGATCTATTATCGATTTTATGCTTTTCGAATCTATAAGCGAATACGATTCGAAAAGCTGGAGAGGCATGTCTGCGGCCGCTATCGATAATATAAAGCATAAATAAAGCCCGATATATAGTTTTTTGTACGCTTGCAAGATTTTCATAGTCAATCGGTTCTTTTAAATTTTTCGCCGATTATTACATTCCGAGGTATTTGATTATTTTTCCTGCGGTGGCCGACGGGTCGGCGTCGATATTGTGAACTATTATTACGGATTTTTTGCCGTCGAGGCTTATGAATACGAAAGAGTAGTATCCGGGGTAAGAACCGGTGTGGCCCATATAATTAGAAAGCACAAATTCCAGCCCGAATCCGTACTT
The DNA here is from genome assembly GCA_002069765.1 of bacterium ADurb.Bin243. Lineage (GTDB taxonomy): Bacteria > Muiribacteriota > UBA9980 > UBA9980 > UBA9980 > UBA9980. The sequence goes on along the minus strand of MWBZ01000008.1, from coordinate 55,128 downwards.
GTTTCCTGATTCGGCGGCTACCCATTTTTTATGCTCGGCCTGCATTTCAGGCGATAGCAGAGCGCCCTGCCGGATCGCGTCGAGCCACTTTTTAAGGTCTGAAATAGTTGAAACAAGGCAGCCCGCAGCCCATGCCGTAGAGGGGTTTAATTTTATCTCCACGGGCGCCGTTCCTTCGTATCCATAGCCGTTTATGTGATCGCCCGTTATATCTATGTCGTTTGAGCAGTATGTATCCGACATGCCCAGCGGGCTTAATATTTTTTCGGTAATGAAGGTTTCCCATTTTATGCCTGAAGTTTTTTCTATTAAAAGGCCCAGTATAATATAGCCGGTATTAGAGTATTTATATTTAGTGCCGGGTTCGAAATCTAACGGCTTATCTTTGATAGTGGCCATGATTTCTTGAGGCGTCCATGCTTTTGACTTATCCGCCAATACCGCCTGTCCGAATTCGGAAGAATTGGAATAATTGAAATAGCCGGCTGTGTGGTTGGCTACCTGCCTTATGGTCACTCTATCGGAGTGCGGGATTTCCGGCAGATATTTTGAAAGCTTATCGTCCAGTGCGATCTTTTTGCGATCGGCCAGCATTAAAACAGCTACTGCAGTGAACATTTTAGTGTTGCTGGCTATCCTGAAGCGGTCGGTAATTTTGCCGGCGCGCCCGGTTGCGATATCTGATGCGCCTTTAGCTATTAAAAGAGTTTCATACCCTTCGTTCCAGATCCCTGCCAGCGTGCATGAGTTCCCCGCCGCAACGCTTGAGTCTATTATGCCGTTAACCGCGTCGAGCGTCGCCGTGTCGTATTTTTTTGCGTTGTAAGAAGGCGCGGTGTCGTCGCTTAAAAAGCATCCCGAGTTAGAGATAAGCAAAAATAAGCATATAACAAGATAAAAAGCCGCTTCTTTTTTTGTTCTGAAATCACGGGTAAACATAAAAACACTTCCTTTATGATTTATGAATATTTTGTAAAAGCTGTCGAGCGCGTTAAAGTATATCAAAATAATAATGTATTAATGAGTTTCAATATTACTTTATAAAAAAGTATTTGTCAATAAATTTGACGTAAAATATATGGAAATAAAAAAATATTGACATGATTTAGCCTGTGTGATAAGATGTCGCTGCCGGATGAAAAATTTCATCCTTTCGCGCCCGTTAAAACTTATGCAAAAGAGTTTAAGGGCTTAAATTTTGAATTAATTATATGAAAGGCCGAATTATGAGAATATTGGTCGACGCCGACGCTTGCCCGGTAAAAGAAATAATCGTTATGACCGCCAGGCGCAGCTCGATTCCGGTTATCATGTTCGCCGATACCAGCCATATCATAAATGACGGCTACTCAGCCGTCGTCACCGTCGATTGCCATTCGGACTCGGTCGATTACGCTATAGCTAACAGCATAAAACGAAACGATATAATAGTCACGCAGGACCACGGCCTTGCGGCGCTGGTAATGTCCGCCGATAATTTCGTTATAAACCCCAACGGATTTATATATGATTCTTCGAATATAGATTCGCTTTTGAATTTAAGGCATGAATCATCTAAGAAAAGGCGGTCGGGCGGCAGGACTCCGGGCCCGAAAAAACGCGCCGCGGAAGACGATGAAAAATTCGAAAAAGCGCTCATAGAATTGATAGAAAAAGCGAAATAAAGAAACATTATAATTAAGCAAAAAAAGTGAGCATATTTTATTTAAGGAGTGGTTTTATGTTGAAAAGACTGGCTGTATTTCTTATGGTCCTGTTTATATGCGTTTCCACGGTTGAGCTTTGCGAAGCAAAATCCAGGCGCGCCCGCGATATCGATTTTTATAAAACCGCTATAGAGACCGCCCGTGAAACTATGTGCAAAACCGTCGCCGGCGGTTTTTGCAGCGGCGCCACGGTCGCCGTCGCCGATGAAGGCGAAATAATTTACGCTGAAGGAATAGGCGTCGCAGACCGCGCTCGGAACAGGCCCGTAGATATAAACACCCGTTTTAACGTGGGCTCGACCAGTAAAATGTTCGCCGCCGTCGCTATCCTTATGCTCGTCGACGACAAAAAGATAACCCTCGACGAAAGCGTGGCCAAATATATTCCCGAGTTCAAAATGAAAGACCCGCGTTATAAAGATATAACCGTCAGAATGCTTTTCAATCATTCGTCGGGCCTTCCCGGCTCCACTTTTTATTTCGGATACGAAACAGACGGTAAAATGCATAAATACCTGCTCGATACCCTGGCCGGAGCTTATTTGAAACACGCTCCTGGCGCGATGCCGATTTATTGCAACGACGGTTTTACTCTCGCGGAGATCGTTGTCGAAAAAGTTTCAGGTGAAAAATTCGTCGATTTTCTCGCTAAACGCGTTTTCAAACCGCTCGGCATGAAAAACACGGGCGTTTCCCTCGGCGAAGCCGATGTTAAAAACACCGCCGAACATTACGGCATTTCAAACGGAAAGAAATATCCGCGCGAGGTTATTATGGTGTACGGGGCGGGCGGATTTTCTTCAACCGCGTCCGATATGTGCAGGTTCGTAAACAGCTTTTCCCCGTACGGCAGGGTTAAGATATTATCTGAATCCTCCACCAGGGAATTGCTTGGCGCGCAGCCCACTATGTTCCCTTCCGATAAATTAAGGGGCCCGCTGCTCGCGAGCGCTTTCGGATGGGATTATTCCAGCCACAGGCAATACGAAGCGCTGGGCATTCAGGTGCTCGCCAAAAGCGGCGGCAGTTCATGCTATAACACTTATATTCAAACAGCGCCGCAGTACGGCGTTACCGTCGTTTATTCGCTTTCCGGCCTGGTGCCGAATCTGGAGGCTTTATCGCGCCCTATCTTAGACTCGGTCCTGCGCTGCAAAAAAATCGCCGTGCCGGAGCCGGAACCGATCTTAAAACCCGCCGAAGCGCAGCCTATCCCTGACGAACTGTCAGCGAACGAAGGATTTTACACCAACGGAAGCGTTGTGATAAAAGTCCGTTTTGACAGGGAAAATAAAAAATGCGATCTGGTGCCGCTCGGTGTCGAAAAGGGCAAAGACGCCCCTCCGCTTTTATCGCTGGTATATAATTCGGGATACTTAGTCTGTAACGAAAAAAATATGAAGCTGTACTTCGTTTCGGCCGGCGGTGAAAATTTTATAGCTCAGCATAAAATTCCGCGCAGCGGCACCGACGGGCTGAGATACCAGAAAATAAGCGCGCTCGAGAATCCAAAAAAATTAGCCGTCGAGATCGGAGGCAAAAAGTGGCTGGTGAAAAATATGGCCAGCCACGTCGTTACCGATTGCGATATTAATATAGCCGATTCCAGGACATATCCCGAACTTCCGGGATACGTCGATTTTCAGGGGATTAAAAAGATAGAAAGCCCGGTATATGCGAGCATAGCCGCTACCACTATACGTGATCAGGCCGCGCTGGAACTTATCGATGCAAAAGGCGAAACATGGGTAAGAACCGGCGCGTTTCTTTATTCGCCGGCCGATAAAGCCAGAAATTTGATCGACGGCGTTAACCGCGTCGTTATAAAATCCGAAGGATTTAACGAATGGTGAAAAATCGAAAAAGGCGCGATAGTTAGATTTGAAAAACCGCCTGCTGGAGCCAGGATTATAGTTTACGCCGAATCCGGCGTCATTTACGACAGCATCGTCGACGACGAAAAACTGTACATTCCTGCTGGCAGTTTTATATTCTTTGCGGGAAGCGCAGGCGATATGTTCAAGGCTTCGGCTGAATAAAAAAAGTCATATCGCGACCTATTGTTTTATTTGCGCGAGGGTAATGCGTTTTTTATGCTGTTGAGATATCCTATATAAGCGATTGCAAAAATATTTTTAACTTTTTTGTTAAAATCCGGATTGTTAAAAACAAGAAGCTTCATTCCTGGCGCTTCTACTATGTCCGTGGGTGTTCCTAAAAATTTTATTATTCCATTTTTGGACATGCCTTCGCTAAGGATAAAGTTATAATAGCTTTCAGGATATTTGCTGCTTTTTTCGTCTATATACCATTTTTGGTTATTAATATGGCAGTAAGGACTGACTGTATGATCTGAAATCATGACTTGATAAACTCTTATTCCTTTTTTTGAAAAAACCGTATTTAATTTAGCATTTGAATAATTCGAAAGCCCGAATTTTAAATTAAATTTTTCGCAATTATCGTCGAGAAATTTAGTTATTGGCGGATAGTAACCGGCAATGCCTATGTGATCAACAGGCGATGCAAGCTGAAATAAGGCAAAAATAAACAGCAAACATAATATTACGGTTTTCATATATTGCAATTTTTCGAATTTGCCGGTTTTTAAATATAATAAATAATAGATCGCCATATTTAAAAATAAAATAATAGGTACAAAGCATGAATATCTGAGCGTAACCATTGCTTCTCTATCGAGAAGGATAGCTGGAAAAAATACTACTGATAAGGCAACTATGCTGGAAAAAATTTTATAAACATATAAAGGAATTATATTTTCTGATTTGTTTAAATCGGGGAAAGTTTTTTTAAAAAATAAAACGGTAAAAATAATAATTATAGCTAATGATGCGAGCATAATCATAAAGCTAACGTTATTTTTTATTTCATTTACAAAAACAGTAATTCTTTCGAATATATCGATTTTATTATCATAAGGAAATTGAATCAAGCTCAGCATATCGACTTTTTTTAGAACATAATAAAACATTAATGAAGATATACCGGCTGAAAAAACGCTCAAAACAAAGTATGAGCAGTCATCGATATCGACCAATTTCATATAATATAAAATAAACAATGTAAGTATCGACGGCATAACGTACATTTCAAGAAATAATAAATCCGAAGACGCAGTTAATAATGTGATGAAAAATATTAAAACTAAAAATTTAAGCTTATGTGTTTGAAGATAATTTATTAGCAATATCAATGAAAAAATGGACATTATGAATACACTGAAATGGTAATTTGGTATGAACATATATACGAAAAGATTAAACATGGAGGTGAAGTTAATCGAAAGAAAAAAGATAATAACAAAAATTATGCATATAGCGCTCAAAATTTGAATAATAGCTTCCGGGAAAAAAAGTTTTAACAGCATAAAAAAGGATAGTAATAGTAAAACCGGCTGGATAATAGCAAAAAGATAAGCCGATATGGTTAAGTCGCCGGTTATGAACATAAAAAAAAAGTAAAGCGGCATATCCGGAAAAAATGCAGGAGCGGGCTGGAGCCGCCAACCTGAAAAGCTGAATCCGTCGATAAAAATATCTTTATACAAAGATGGAAGATACATGGTGTCGCCATTGAAAAACGCAGTGATTTCATAATTATCTATTGAGTTTAAAAATAAATAAAGAAATAACGAAAACAAAAATAAACTCAATATGCAATTAACAATATGTGATTTTTTCATTATAGTTACCTCATTCGTTAGCTTCTGTTTAAAATTGTTTGATAGCGTTAAAGTATATTAAAATAATAATATATTACGAAGTTTTAATACTACTTTATAAAAAAGTATTTGTCAATAAAAAATTAACTGAAAATTATATTGAAATAAGCGAAACGTTTATATATAATGTTATTGTGCGGTAAGGGCTTTTAGCTATAATTTTTTGCGGTAAAAGACGCTATGGCCGCCGTAATATCTATCTTTTATTATACGATAGGAGTGATCTATGTTAAAAAAATTGACACTGGCCCTGGCGGCTTTGTTTTTGATATCGTTTATGGCAAATGTTTGCGACGCGAAAAATTCGCGGGCGAAAGACCTCGACTATTATAAAAACACCATAACCGCGGCCCGCGAAACTATATGGAAGGCGATAACCGACGGCCACGGCAGCTGCGCTTCAGTGGCGGTTATGGACGAAGGCAGGCTCGTTTATTCGGAATGTTTCGGAGCGGCGGACCGCGCAGCCAACCGGCCCGTAGATAAAAACACCAGGTTCAATATAGGCTCCACCAGTAAAATGTTCGGCGCCGTCGCTATTTTACTTCTCGTCGATGAAGGCAAAGTATCGCTCGATGAAAAAATAGTTAAATATATACCCGAATTCCAAATGAAAGACGAAAGATATAAAGACATAACCGTCAGGATGATTTTCAACCATTCATCCGGCCTTCCCGGCTCCTCTTTCTTTTTCGGTTATGCAAAATACAACCAGATGCATAAATTATTGCTCGATACGCTGAAAGACGCGAGCCTAAAACACGCGCCCGGCGAGATGTCCATGTACTGCAACGACGGTTTCACCCTCGCCGAGATAATAGTGGAAAAAGTCAGCGGCAAAAAATTCATGGATTTCCTTGCTGAACGCGTTTTTAAACCGCTCGGCATGAAAAACACAGGCGTGAGCGTCGGCGAATGCGGCCTTGAAAACATCGCCGAATATTACGATGTTAAAACAGGCAAAAAATACCCGCCGGAATTAGTTGAAATATATGCCTGCGGCGGCATTTCATCCACCGCGGAAGATCTTTGCAAATTCGGAAACAGCTTCAATCCGAAAAGCGGCCGCAAAATATTATCCGCGGCTTCGCTTGGCGAAATACGTAGAAACCAGCCATATCTATTTTACGATAAACTCAGGCACAGGCCTATGATGAGCGAATTCGGCTGGGAATATTCGAACATCGACGAATTAGAGGCTAAAGGAATCCAGGCGCTCGGTAAAGGCGGCAATACCATGTGCTATTCGGCCAATCTTCAGATAGCGCCGGACCATGGAATATCGATAGGCGTTTTGATTAACGGCCATATTTCAGGCGAATTGCTCACCCGTCCCGTACTCGACGCTTTATTGAAAGATAAAAATTTAATGGACGCGCCGAAGGATGCCGCTAAAAAACCCGTAGAAGCTCAGAAAGTGCCCGAAGAACTTTTGAAGTTCGCCGGAATTTACGCTAAAGATATGGGGCCGTTCAAAGTGGTTTTCAATAAAAATAACGACGGGTTGGAAATGATTCCGCTCCAGCCGGTTAAAAGCGAAAAAACCCCCGACGGCAAGCCGGCCGATTCCGATAAAAATAAAAAAGACGATAAAGACGATAAAACGCCCGCCGAAGGCGCTATCGCTTTCACTTACAACGGCGGAGTTTTTCATAATTTTGAAAAAGACGAAAAATGTTATTTTACCGAAATCGACGGCCGCCAGTATATAGTGGCGCATAAAGTTAAAACATACGGGGTCGATTATATACAAATGCAAAAATTAGATGAATTAAAAAATCCGGTGTCTTTTAAAATTGATATGATCGACAAAATATGGCTGGTAAGAAATGAAAAGCCTTATATACTGGCCGGCAGTATCAATACAGCAAAAGTAGAATTTTACAAAGAGCTCCCCGGCTACGCAGATTTTTCAGGCATTAAAAAGATCGAAACGCCTGATTATGCCAGCATAACCGGAAAGATTTTCCGCGATCAGTCGGAAATGCGCCTGGTAGATATGAACGGCGAAACGTGGATTAAAAGCAACTACGGCCTGTGCTCGCCCGCCGATAGCGCCAGAAAGCTCGCGATCGGCGTTAACAGAGTTATAATCAAGTCCGAAGGCTTCAACGAATGGCTCAAAGTCGAAAAAGGCGCGATAGTCAAGTTCGAAAAACCCCTGAAAGGCAGAGTGATAGTTCTTGACGAAGAAAAAGCCATTTACGACAGCGTCGTCGATAAAGACGAAGTTTACGTTCCTGAAAAAGGTTTTATATTCTTAGCGGGCGAGCCCGGCGACGTATTTAAAGTTACGGCCAGATAAAAATTAACCAGGCCTTAATATAACTAAAACGGCGGATACGCTATTAGGCGCACCGCCGTTTTATATTTTAATTCTAATATACTAATTTTATATATTACGATTTTGTTATTTACCGTTATTTTTTTTCAACCCGGTTATATCGGCGGCTGAAAGGTCAGAATACGCTCCCGCTTCCTCGGAAATTACATACGAAAGCCTTATTTTAACGAAATCTTCAGGCACTTCCGAAGCTTTTATAGCGAATTTATGTAAAAACCCTTTCAAAGGCTCTTTTTCTATGAAAGACTTATCCAGAAGGTTCGGCTGGCTGCCGCTCCAGAAGACGAATTTAGCTTTGGCGGACGGCATTATATTGGTTTTCCAGGTGATCACGCATTCGCCGCTTTCCATTTTAGCCTGCAGGTCCATGATTTTGAGCTCCGTGCCGTTGCTGACCGATACTTCGAGGCTTTCAGGCGCGCCCGCTTTGATTTCGACCGCCTGAGTGGATTTGTCCTGGGCGAAAGCGGCCGCATGAATTATAAAATTTGAAGCCATAGCAAAGCAAAATACGAGTATTAAATATTTTTTCATTATAAAATATCCTTTCATTTTATTATGGATTGCGGGATTTTTTACTTTAAATCGAGAGCGGTTTTAACTATATTGAAAATTTCTGTGTTGTGCATAAGACCTTTTATCATTTCCGAGCCCGGGCCTATGCCGAATATCTGCACCGGCATCGCAGTATGCGTCTGGCTCGCGAATGCCGTTCTCAAATAAGGGCGAAGAACTAAAGCGAGAGAGTGCGAGTAATCGTAAATATAATTGTGTGGCTCCATTTTTTTTACCGCGTCGGTAGCGACTATCGCCGCTTCTTCGTCGGTCAGTTCGATCGCCAGGCATTCTTTAACGATCGCTTTTACTTTTTGCGGCGAAGGGTCTTTTTTTATTTTATTGAATATAGTTTCAAAAGGCACCTTCATTTTTTCGAGCGCGTCGAAATTCATGCCTATATATTCTTTGCTTTCTTTGTCTTTTCCTACCATGGCGAATCCGCCGGTTTCATGATCGGCGGTGACTATGACTAACGTTCCGGGATTGCTTTTTGCAAAACGCAGCGCCACACCTACCGCTTCGTCGAAAGCCAGCATTTCGTTTAACATGCAGGCCGCGTCGTTGCTGTGCGAGGCGTGGTCTATGCGGCCGCCTTCGATCATGGCTATAAACCCGTTCTTGTTTTTGGAAAGCGCCTGTAGCGTTTTGTCGGCCATTTCGGCGAGAGACGGTTCCATGGTTTTTGAGCGGTTATAATCCCATGTCATATTGTGCATGTTAAAAAGGCCGAGTATTTTTTTGCCGATCGGCGCCATTTTTAACCCTCTCGAAGTTTCGACTACCATGTAACCTTCTTTTGCGGCTTCTTCCAGAAGGTTGCGGCCGTCTTTGCGCTTGCCGCCTTTAGTTTCGGGCAAAAAATACTGCTTGCGCCCGCCCATAAGCACGTCCACGCCTGAAACGATCTGCTGCGCGGCGATGCTTTCTTCGTCATAACGGCTCGATTCGTGCGCCGAGAATGCAGCCGGGGTAGCGTCGGTTATGCCCGAAGTGGTAGCGAGGCCTACCGCCATATTTCTTTCTTTTGCTATTTCGGTGATTGATTTAGCAGGCGTTTTGCCGTCGGCTTCCATGCTTACGCACTTTGCCGTCATTTTTTTGCCTGTGGCTATCTGCCCCGCCGCGGCTGCCGATTCCGTAACGAGCGAGTCGGCCGTTTCATTTGTAAGATAAGCTACCCTGGCGTCTTTAAGCATATCGATCATATTGAGGTCTTTTTTGAGGACGTTTTTGCTGTATAGCTGAGCGGCCCAGAAATGGCCGGGCCCCATGCCGTCGCCTATAAGTAAAATAACGTTTTTAGCTAGTTTTGAATTTACCCCGCTCTTCGCGAAAATATCGCCCTGCGGCGCAAACAAAATAACCGATAATAAAATGATGGATAAAATAAGACCGGATCTTTTTCTCATAACTTCTCCTGCTATATTTATTTTTATATGCTTATAATCAGTGGCGTCAAATTTAAAAGCTTCAAGAGTTTTTAAATCATGATTAGCAACCGGACATTATACAATAATTTTCGTTAAATTTAAAGAAAAAAAGAAATATAAAAATCGTTTTTATCAATTAGCCGCCATTAGTTTTGAATAAGCGCCGTAGTTATGCTCGTCGAAGCATACTATTATTATCTTTTCAAGGCAGTTATCCGTTTTTATGAATTCGCCGATTTCTCTTAACGCTATCGCCGCCGCGCGGTCTATGGGAAAATTATAAACGCCGGTGCTGACGCAAGGAAAGGCTATGGTTTTAACATTGTTTTCCACGGCGAGTTTCAGGCATTTTTTATAGCAGGATGCCAGCAGCCTGTCTTCGTCCCAGCTGCCGCCGTTCCAGACGGGGCCTACTGTATGTATCACGAATTTAGCCTTTAATTTATAACCGCCGGTGATTTTAGCGTCGCCGGTGTCGCAGCCGTGAAGCAGTCTGCACTCGTTCAGCAGTTCGGGTCCCGACGCCCGGTGTATGGCGCCGTCCACTCCGCCTCCGCCTGAAAGCCTGTTGTTTGCGGCGTTCACTATCGCGCCGGCGTCGAGTTCGGTTATATCGCCTTTTATCAATTCTATTTTCGCGCTCATAGCTGCACCTTGCAATATTTCTTTACGGCTCATATCGCCTTTTTTTTAAGCAAAAGTTTTCCGGCTTCGGGGGTGACTTCAGTGGCGGGCAGAGCTTTAACCGCTACTCTTGTATTTGTTTAATCGCTTTTTTAGTCAATGAGTTAAGCACCAGCTCATAGGACATATCAATCATTTGCTTCATTATTTCATCGGGCGTCGCGCCTTCTAAAAATACCGAATTCCAGTGTTCCTTGTTCAAATGATATCCGGGAACTATATCGGCGTACTGCGATCTCAATAACTGAGCGGTCATAGGGTCGCATTTGAGAGAAATTATCGTCTTCTTAACATTGTCTTCGCCTACCAGAGCGAATATCTTGCCTCCGACGCGGTACAGCGAAGCCTCCCATTCGATCTTGAATTCCTTTACAGCGCCTTTTTTCGACAGGCAGTATTCTTCTATCCAGCCGTAATTCATATATCACCTTTTTAATGATTTTAAACATCGATTTTACATTCATTATTATAACACATTTTTTGCATTAATAACAGGCCGCTATTCAAGCTCCGTAAAAATTTGAATTGACTTATAAAACCATATCTGATATGATAAAAAATCGATAGTTGAATTTATAATTAAATAAAAGTAAAGGATGGCGCCATGAACGGAAATCAGATTTTAGCCCTTGTCGGTTTGATCATAGTCGTCGCCGGAATATTCTGCCCTGTCATAAGCGGTCCCGGCCCTCTAACCTCTAATTTTTACGGCGATGGAAAGGGAGACGTGCTTATCGCCCTCGGCATAGCCGCCGCTACGTTGATATGCATATTTATTTCCGCCGAAAAAGGCGCCATTTTTCTTGGTATCGCCAATCTATCGCTTTTATTATCCGCGCTTATAGGATTTCAAATTAAAATAAGCGGCGGCGCGCAGATGCAGCTTCAATGGGGTTGGGCTTTATTGATCATTGGCTCCATCATGCTTTTTTACGGAGCATCCGAAAAAAACTTCGTCACCGTCATGGGTGCGGCCGTCATAGCTATCGCTCTCGGCGGCTGCATAGCTTATTTCAATTATTATAACGAAGGCGAAAAATTAAGGGCCATAGCGCAAAAAGACTGCGACAGGCTCGTCGATGCCGCCCAGAAGTATTATGAAACCGAATCGCGTGAAATCGAATCGCTCGGCGATCTGAATGAAAAATATATAACCGGCCTCGAAACTTTAAAAGACCCGTGGGGCAATGCTTACGAATTCGATAATATCATGAAAAAGATATATTCGAAAGGGCCCGATTCCAAACCCAGAACCGCCGACGATATAACGGCTTTCGTGCGCTCTAAATAGCGGCAAAAAAATAAGGCATGGTTCATATATTATTAATATACGGATAAAGTAAATATGATATTCAAAAAAGGAAAGATAGTAAAGGCGTATCATCATGCCAACCGCTATATAGAAATATTGAGCGTTCTGGCCAAACACGGCTTCGGCGATTTCATATCCAGAACGAAAATCGACGCTTTCCTTGGACTTAAAGGCAAAAATAAAGCGCTTAAAGCCGGTGCCCCCGAACCCGATAAAACCGTATGGCAGAGAATCAGGATGATACTCGAAGAACTCGGCCCCGCGTTCATAAAACTCGGCCAGACCGTCAGCAACCGTCCAAACCTCGTTCCGCCCGAACTTCTCGACGAGCTCGAAAAGCTGCAAAGCTCGGTCCAGCCCTTTCCAAGCCGGGAAGCCGTCGGCATTATCGAAAAAGAATTGGAAAAACCCATATCTGAATTATTTAAAGATTTCAGCGAAAAACCTCTGGCGGCGGCTTCTATTGCTCAGGTTCATAAAGCCGTGCTGCACGAAGGCGCCGCGGTGGTCGTTAAAGTGCAGAGGCCCGATATCAAAAGGGTCATAGAAGTCGATCTCGAAATAATGAAAGACCTGGCTTCCCTTCTCGAAAATTACGAACCCGAATTAAAACGCATGGATATCGCCGGCATTATCGAAGAATTCGAAAAATCGATACTTAAAGAGCTCGATTTTTCCTTCGAAGCCGCTAATATGGAAAAATTCGGGCTTAATTTCAAAAACTCTGAAGAAATCTACGTGCCCAGATGTTATCGCGAATATTCGACTAAAAAAATACTTGCCATGGAATTTATCGACGGAGTCAATATCTCCGAAATAGACGAGCTCAAAAAGCGCGGCCTGTCAACCGAAATCCTTGCCAGCCGCGGCGCGGACCTTATCTTAAAACAGATATTCGAACACGGTTTTTTTCACGCCGACCCCCATCCCGGAAATATAATGGCGCTCGAAAACAACGTTATTTGTTTTCTCGACTACGGAATGATGGGGCTTCTCACTAAAACGATGCGCGAAAGCCTGTCGTCGGTGATAATCGGCGTATCCAGCCATGACGCGGCGAAAATAGCTAAAACGCTGATTAAACTATCCGTCAAAAGCGATGTCGAATTCAATTTCGCGCTCATAGAATCCCAGGTGAGCGAACTTATAGAAAGCCATTTTTACCAGTCGCTTAACCATACCGACATGGCCGGCATGCTAAATTCCATAGTCACCATAATGATCGAAAACCGCCTTAAAATGCCGTCCGATTTTTTTCTGCTCATAAGGGCGCTTATAATCCTTCAGGCCAACGGCGAAAAGCTGAATAAAAACTTCAACGTCTCCGAACATATAAGGCCTTTCGCTGAAAAAATGGTGCGCGATCAGATGAGCCCGCTAAAACTCGCCGGCGGCCTGTTCAATTCCGCCGCCGACCTGGCCGTTTTGCTGCACGACCTTCCCTCGGAACTCAGCGAAATACTCGATAAGATCAAATACGGAAAACTTAAGATGGACATCGAGCTCAAAGGCGTTGAGCCCATGCTCGAAACCCACGAACGCGCCGCCGACAAACTCTCGTTTTCCGTCGTTCTCGCCGCGCTGATAATAGGCTCTTCAATAGTAGTTCACTCGAAAATTCCGCCGTTATGGAATGAAATTCCCGTCATAGGAATCGCCGGGTTCTGCGTGGCGAGCGTCCTGGGTTTCTGGCTGCTGATAAAGATTTTGAGGCATAAGAAGATATAGGCGGATTTAGAAAAATTATACTTTTATGCTCTTTTCGGGAATTGCCTCAAATTTCTTGACTGCATATACTCACATTTCATACAGTCAGATAACTTTAACCCCGTCCCGCCTTTTTTATAGCCTCCGCCACCACGGTCATTCTTTTAGATTCGGCCATGGCGAGCGCGTTGCGGCCGTCGTTGTCGGTAATATCTGTGCGGCAGCCTTTTTTGATTAGAATGAGCGCTGCGGCTTCGTTAAAATACGCGATGGCGTTCATTAACGCAGTGCGCCCGACCGCGCCTCTGTGATTCATATCCGCGCCGCGCGCGACAAGTTTGTCTATTATATCGGCGCCGCAGGCCGCGGCCGCTAATGTGAGGGCTGAATCGCCGGCGGGATTTTGCGCGTTTACGTCCGCGCCGTTATCGATGAGCAAATTTATCAAATCCGCGTTTTTCTTCCTGCGGACCGCCGTTATAAGGCAGGTGTTACCGTTTGCGTCCCTGGCGTCAACGCTTGCGCCTTGCGTGAGAAGCGTTTTGACGGCTTCGAGATGCCCGGCTTCGGCGACTGATTTTATAAGATTTTTGTCCATTATAACGCTTTTAAAATAATCGTCGGCGATATTATTTAAAACCAGCTCCATAAGCTCGGAGTCGTCGGGCGTATATGCCAGCAGAAGGCCGAGCGGCTCTTCGAAGTAAGAATATTTTCCGGGGACGAAACGCGAGCCGGATGCTATCAAAAGCTTTAGCAGCCGCCTTTTGTTTTCATGAATAGAGCCGATGCGGCATATGCTCATACGGTAATACTCGCGAAAAACGGTAAGGCCTTCCAGGGCGTAACGCAGCGCGGCGTTGTTGGACTTGCTTATATCCGCGCCGAGTTCTACAAGCGCCCTGGCCGTTTCATAACATCCGCCGGCGGCCGCTGCTATCAGAGGCGTTATTTCGACTTTTTCAGGATAAAAACTGACGATGTCCGCTTTGGTTATGTCTTCTTCTATATCGGCGCCCCGCGCTATCAGCATTTTCATCGTGGCGGAGTAATCCCCCCGCGCAGCGCAGTATATAAGATATTTTAAACTGGCGTCGTCCGATTTGAAAAATACCTTTTCATAAAAACGCGCGTTGCCGGAATCGGGCCCGAACACCCTCAAAGCCGCTTCCAGATAAAACGCAGCCTGGTCGGGCCTTACGTAATAACCGTCATACTTGAAAGCTTTTTCGATGCTTGCGCCGGACTTTATCAGCATTACGGCCGCGTCGAGCCGGTTATACTCGAAAGCTATATTGAGCGGATTGCCGCCTTCGTATGCGCAAAAATCCGCGTCGGCGCCTTTTTTAAGCATTAATTCGATAGTTTCTAATTCGCACAGCTTGACAGCCAGCGTCAGCGGGCTTACAGGGCTAAGCGCATACTGCGCGCCGCTCAGCGAAAAACGGTTTAATTCGGCGCCGAAATTAATGAGAGATTTAACCAGATTTTCGTTTTGCGACATCAGCGCGCACATGATAGGCGTAAATCCATAACTGTCGGCGGTTTCTATATCTGCGCCGCGCGCTAAAAACAGGTCGGCCATGGCTTCGTCGCCTTTCAGGCAGGCCGCCGCGAGCGGCGTAAATCCGTAATGGCAGCCGTCCGATTCGTAATCGCTGCGGTCGATGCGGTCGTCGAAACCTACCGGCCCTGTTTCGAAAAATTTTTTGAAATCGATGAGCCTTTTGTCGTCTATAGAAAGATTTACGAGCGCGGGAACTTCGTCCAGCAGCTTTTCGGCGGCTGCAACGTCGGAACGCCCGATCGCATCCCATAAAAGCGCTTTAACGTCGCGCGCCGGAGGAACGGGTTCGGGTAAGGGAACGGGCGCCTGCGGGTAATTTGAATCGTCGACGCCGTCGGTATCGCCGCTTTTAAACCAGGTTAGAAAGTTGATTCTTAGCATAAAATTTTTGGGGCGTATTTAACTCGCGCATACTTCGGCGCCGAACGCCCTGCATTTTTCGAGGCTTTCCACGTCGGGGTTCCACATGCATTTAAGGCCCGGGTTCACTACTTTAAAGCCCGACTTTTCGAGCATGCCGTTTATTCTCGCTACCGATTCGCCGCTCCAGCCGTAGCATCCGAAAGCGGCTGCCTTTTTGTTTTTGAACTTCAGGCCTTCTATTTCTTCGAGAACGCCCGCGGTGGCCGATGAAATCCCGTTATTGATAGTGGGCGAACCGACGAGTATAGTCTTTGATTTGAAAACTTCGGTCATAATGTCGTTTTTGTCTGTTTTAGATACGTTGAAAAGCTTTATGTTCACTTCGGCGTCTTTTTGCTTGATTCCCGCCGCGATATTTTCAGCCATGACCCTCGTTCCGTCCCACATGGTGTCGAAAAGAATCGTTATCTGGTTTTCCTGGTACTTTTTAGACCACGCCAGATATTTTTCCACTATCTGAACGGGGTTGTCGCGCCATATAACGCCGTGGCTCGTCGCTATAATATCGATAGTTAGATTCATCGCCATTATTTCATTTATCTTCTTCTCTACCAGAGCGCTGAACGGATTTAAAATGTTGGCGTAGTATTTGATACATTCCGAAAAAAGCTCGGACTGATCGACCAGGTCGTTGAACATATATTCGCTGGCATAATGCTGGCCGAAAGCGTCGTTGCTGAAAAGTATGTTGTCGCCCGTCATGTAAACGGCCATGCTGTCGGGCCAGTGGAGCATCTTCATTTCCACGAAGACAAGCTCTTTGCCGTTGCCGATATCTATTTTATCTCCGGTTTTTACGGTTTTGAAGTTCCAGTTTTCATGATAGTGGCCTTTTAACGATTTTACGGCGTTTTCGGTGCAGTAAATTGGAACGTTCGGTATCAGGCGCATCAATTCGGGAAGGCTTCCGCTGTGATCGACTTCAGAATGGTTTATTATGATTAAATCGATTTTATTTAAATCGATCTCTTTTTTGAGATTTTCTACGTACTCTTTAGCGAACGGCTTCCAGACCGTATCGATGAGAACGGTTTTGCCTTCTCTTATAAGATAGGAATTATAGGAAGATCCCCTGTGGGTCGAATATTCGTTGCCGTGGAATTTTTTCAGTTCCCAGTCGATCTTTCCGACCCAGTCCACATTGTTTTTAACTTTAACTTTCATGTATATTTCTCCTGTTCTATTGTAAAAAATCGTTTTCTTTTGAACCGATAAGCCACTGGCGGATTTCATAAGTGTCGAAGCCCTTCTTTATAAAAGGATCGCTTTCGGCTATTTTTTTAGCTTCTTCCATATTAGCGGCTTTGACGACTACCATTCCGCCCTGCTGATCGTCGACGAACGGCCCGCATAATTCGAGAACGCCCTTTTCGTTGAGCGATTTCATGTAGGCTACATGCTCGTTAATCAATTCGGGATTGAGTTTTTTAACGTTCTTAAGAAGCAAAACGAACCTTAAATATTTTTGAGTTTTTTCGTTCACGGAATCACTTCCTTTATTTTTTTTCGCCGTTTTAGAATTCAATTTTAAAGCTTCGTCGGACTTTCTTTCTTCGTTGAGTTTTGCGCCTTTTTCATAAAGAGAGGCATCGGTTTCTTTAGCTTGAACTGCCTGAATTGAAAAAATCAGAATAAAAAGAACGGCGATAATAAGATTTTTTTTCATATTTCCTCCGGTAATTTTAAGTATATAACACATTTATTAAAACTGTTTCGCTGCTTTGATCGTTATATAAGACTGCGGCTGCCTGTAAGCGCTTACCGACGAATTGGAAGTATGGTAGTATTCTTTGTTGAAAATATTTCTGGCCGATAGCTGAAATTCATAGCCGCCCGGAACCGAAAAATTAAGCGTTCCGTTAAGGACGAAAGCTCCGCCGACGTGCATATCGTTTGAAACTCCAATTGGATGAGTGTTTTTGCGTTTGCCGAGATATTGCCCGCGCAGGTCCAGGTTCAACCGTTCGGTGAAAGCGTACTGAAAGCCCGCGTTAGCCGTATTCGGTGAAATTTCCGCGACTTCCGAACCGTCCTGATCGGCGGAATTGGTGTAAGTATAATTAAGGTAGGATTTCAATTTATTTTTTTTATATTCGAGATTGCCTTCGATTCCCGTAACTTTAATGCGCCCTATATTAGACCAGTGCCAGTTCGCGCCGATATTTTCCCTGACGAGGCTGTTGGCGAGCGTATTGCGGTAAATCGAAAATCCGCCGTGCAGGTTTTCAGTAAAAGAATAACCGGCCGCGAATTCCACCGCTTTCATCTCTTCGGGAGTGAGTCCGGGGTTGCCCAGGCCGTCGTTATAGTCCCAGGGCTTCGGAGCGCGATACGCTTCGGCGTATGAAAGTTTGGCGTTGAACCTGTCTTTGTTGAAAACCAGGCCTATTCTGGGCGTCGCGACTTTGCCGTAAGTGTCGCTGTCGTCGAATCGCGCGCCGGCCGTAAGGCTGACCGGATCGCTCAGGCGCAATTGCAGCTGGGCGTAAACGCTTGATAAGCCTTTAGTGAGCATCGCCGGCTCCTGCGGGGCCGGGGCGGCGGCTAATTCTGCGCCGCTGCGTGATTTTGAAAATCCGGACGAGAGCGATTCCCGTTCGGATACCGTTCCCATAACGAGCGACAGCCTGCGGTTTAAATCGCGGTTCAGCCTGTTTTCGAGTCCTATCATATGGTTGGGTCTGTACCAGCGCTCCTGATAGCCGGGGCCGGCTGCCGAGGCCATGCTTATAAGGGGCAACGTGTCGTCTTCGACGGTCGAGTCGCGGTAATAGAGGGTGGAATTCCATGACCAGCGGTTATTTTTACGATAATCGTATTTGAGGTAAGCGTTTAAAAAACTTATGTGCCAGCTGGTGTCGAAGTCCTTGAAAAGCGTGCCTGCAGTTTTTTCTTTTGTAGCGTAGGAGGTCTTCTTGTTCTGATAATTCAATCCGAACGTGAAACGCTTATGTTGAACTTTCGCGTCGATCGCCGAATCGTCTTCGAAATTATCCATGGCATCCGACCAGTTGCCGTCGCCCTGACCGCCTTTAAGGTCGGCTTTTTTAGAGCTTTTAAACATGGCCGATATATTGAGGCCGAGATCGTTTTTTTCTTCGTAGTGCCCGTAAATCAGGTCGTACTGCCTGGCGCCGAAACCGCCCGCCATGGAACTTATGCGTATGCCTCTGGAGTCCGCGGGCTTCTTCGTGATTATATTGATTACGCCGGATACGGCATTAGTGCCGTACATGGCAGACGTGGGGCCGTAAACTACTTCGATCCGTTCCACGTTGGCGAGATTGTACTGCGCGCCGCCGTAAAATCCGCCTGAATTGAGCTCGTTGATCTGCACGCCGTCTATCAAAACCAGTATGAGATTATTCTGGCTCGGCAGGCCTCTCATGAAAACATAGCTGTTAAAGCCGTTTATATTGCGAAATTGCATGCCGGGAAGGTCGGAAAGCGCTTCGTCGAGGGTAGAATATCCGCGGTCGGCGATCTGCCCGGCCGTTATAATTCTTACCGTGCCGGGGATGTCGTTTAGCTTTTGAGAAGTTTTGGAAGGCGTCGTCACTACTACGTCGGCCAGTTCGTTTAAGTTGAGATTTATAAGTTCGTCGAGCGATTTTTCCTGGCAGCTGGCGCCGTTTAATGCCGGGGAGGGGCCGGCTATGAAAAATAAGGCCGTTAATAAAGCTATTCCCGTTTTTTTAAAGGAACTATTTAATGCGCTTAGCGCCATATTCGGTCTCCCTGAAAACGATTTTATATTGAATATTAACATAAAGCGGTTTAATAATCAAGTATAAAGAAATATTTTCGAACCGTCTATAGCCGCAAGGCAGGATAAGAAAAACGGTGATAACATTACTTTGCCCCGGGTTCTTTTGGAAGTTTTTGCGTAACGGCATTTCCGGCTTCCTGTAAAGTTTCATATACGTTGATGAAATTATCGAGCCTCACTATATCGAATACTTTTTTTACATGGTCGTTTAAAGAACATACGGCCAGAAAGCCCTTTCGGATAGTGAGCATTTTCGCGGCGACGACCAGGCTGCCAAGGCCGGAGCTGGATATGTAGTTGACTCTGGAAAAATCGAGAATGAAAAATTTTTCGCCTTCAGACAACAGCTTTAAAAGATTGTTTTTGAGCTCATCCGACGAGACCGAATCTATCGATCCGTCTATGCAGAGCAATAAAACGCCGTTATAGTTAGATCTAGTTATATTCATAATTCAAAACTCTTTTCAAGCCGTTAAAACAAGCTTATTATCAGCCATGCGGACTTTTAACGCAGCCGCATACTGGATTTAATGAATCCTATTATAATACAATTAATTCAAAATGTCAAAAATAAAATAAAAACCCTCCGCGATAATCGTGAAGGGTTTTTATTATTTATGCGTTACAATTAAGCCGGATTATTCAATTACGGGTTCAACTTCTTTTGATTTTTCAACTTTTTTAGCGGCTTTCGCTTTGCTTTTTTTTGAAGATTTCTTTTTAGTTTTAGGTTTTTCGACAGCCTTTTCAGCCGAGGTTTCGTCGGCCGTGATCTCTTCGAATGATTCGGCGGGAGCTGTTTTTACGGCTTCGTCCGAAGCTGTTTCGGGGGCTTTTTCTTCTTTAACGGCCGCCGCTTCTTCTTTTTTAGCCACTTTGCCGCGGATCTTGGTTTTGCATTCGTCGCACGAATTTAAGATAGACCATGCTATGCATTTGTCGCAGAGATCGGCGTAGGATTTACCTTTGCAGAATTCGCAGTTTTCGCTGGCGTTAACTACGGCTTTCGCTTTGCAGACTTCGCAGACGATCTTCGTGTCTTTGATAGGACGGCTTCTTACGCCTTCGCCGGAACCGCCGTTGAACGCGCCGCTTAAAAGTCCGTTGTCCATGCTTTTATATTCGACGGCCTGTTTTACCTGGTCGCTGTTGGCGCTTTCTAAGTTTCTGGCTTTCATCGACGGACGGTCCATTTTGAATTTAACGCCCGCCCCTAAAAACGAGGCTTTAGCTTCCTGCATGTCGTCCTGCGCGAACGCGGCCGCGGCCGTTAACGATATTGCGATGATGACGCCGAGGGCAACTATTGATTTTAATATACCTTTTTTCATGTGACTCTCCTGTTTTTTTATATTGAATTTAAATGAAATGATAGCGTATTATACAACAAAATGATTTTAAAGTCAATCTTATCGGTTTTAATTCATTTCGTTTATGCTGCGCGCCCCGCCGCGGCCTTTTTGATATATGCGTTAAAGGCGGGAAGCGCGAATATCCCTATTAAAAGCGCGAACCATAAAGTCGCGGCGCGCACCATAAAAGTAGCCGCCACCGCCTTTGACATCGTAAGCTTCACCAGGCCGACCAGTAAAAACGCCATTCCGCCTTCGGTAACGAACAGGCCGCCCGGAAGCATGGCGAGCGCGCCTATTATAGTTGAAAAAGCGTAGGCGAACGAGCTGAAAAGGAGCAGCTCGAGAGGCGGCGCCGAAAGGCCGGGCGATATGACCGTTATTATATAATAAAGCGAATAACATTCGAGCGCCCATGCGAGGATCGAAAGGAATGTGGCGTAAAAAAGCGGCCAGGGCATTAAAATAAGGCGCGCCGCTTCAAAGAGCGATTCTATATGCACTATATGCTTTTTTATGAAGCTGAAGCGCTCCATGAATTTTAAAACGCCCATAACGAACCTGCGGCTCGAAAGCGCCGCTATAAGCGCGAAAGTTATTACCGCCACCGCCGCCAGCGATAAAAGCTGGCCGCTTTCGAACGATAACCCTCCCGCTCCGGTCCCGGGCGCCGCCCCGCCGCCGCTTTTCCCCGCCAGCGCGAAGGCCACGCCCGAAGCGCATATAAACAGCAGCGCAAGAACGTCGGTGAGGCGCTCCATAAAAACCGCCGGAGCGCTCCTTGTAACCGCGACACCGTGGTGCTCGTACATGAGAAGCGATTTGAGCACTTCGCCCATCTTGCCTGGCGTTATCGCCATTATAAACCCGGAAAAAAATATCAGCGCGCTCGACAGGCGCGGTATTTTAATATCGAGCTTTTCCAGGTAAAAATCCCATTTGATAAGGCGGAATGCGTAATTCATCAGCGAGAGAAATAAAATGAACGGCCACAGCTTCAGCGGAAAATCCATGAGCGCGGCGGCCACTTTCTTATAATCCGCCATGAAGGCTATTATAATAAAGACGGCCGCGCCCAGAAGCGAGCCTATTATTATTTTTTTTACGATAGATTTCTGGTTTTGCATTTGCATTTAATTATTATTTTCCCTTTTCCGCCGCGGCTTTTTCAAGTATTATTCTTTCTTTTTTCAGCGTGGCGGACGATTCGAAGAGGTCTTTCAGTTTTTTGAAATTCGCTACCGGAACTATCTTTTTAAGCGTTTCATTATTTCTGGTGAAGGTGACTTCGTTCTTCTTCTCGTCGTATTTTAATTTGAGCGATATCCTGAAATATTCGTTGGATTTTTCGATCGACTGCGGCAGGTATTTGACTTTATAGCCTTCGGGCAGCTTTATGGATACGCTTACGGAGTCGAGGTTAAAATTGTCGAAGAAAAGGTCGTATTTACGGTCTTCCTTGGACACGAAACCCGTGTATATCGACGAAAGCGGCACCGGCACGAGCATATACATATCGCCTAATTTAGACACGTAGTTAGGCGATTCGAAATCTATGGTGCAGCCCTGCTTTTCGTTATGGTTTTCAACGTCGGTGAGCGTGTAGCCTATGAGCTGCCCGCCGTTGGCGATGCTCGACGCCGTCTGCTCGAACGACTGTTTGCGTTTTATAGGCTTCAAATTTTTATAGCCTGCGCGGAAAGACGGGTCGGAGCTGCCGTGCGCGAATTCCTGAAGATGGAAAACGGTCCTTGCGTCGGGCGAGATATCGAGCGTGAGCAGATCGTCGGTGAAGCTTCTTTCGAATTTATCGCGCGCGATTTCGAAAAGCCCGCCGCCGCCGAAAACTTTGAAATATTTATTGTCCTTATAGCTTTCGGGAATCACGCCGTACGGATAATATTCCGAATCCGCGTATAGAAAGTCTTTTCCGCATCCGACCAGGATATTGTCGAAATCGTAAACGCTCATCATATCTTCGTCGAATTTATATGAATTCTGGTTCGTGCCGAAGTAAATATCGCACTCCAGGCCGGCTTCTTTTAAAAACGAATAAAGCAAAACCGAACGGTCGAAAAGCGAAGCGTATTTTTCGCTGTAAACCCTCGCCGCGTCGTTGGGCCTGAAATCGTCTATGGTGGATTCTACTTCGACATTCTTTATATTCGTGGAAAGGTAGGCGTATATTTTAGCGGCCTTTTCCTTCGCCGTTTTACAGTCTTTTATCATTTCGGCGAGGTCGCTTTTCATTTTATCGCTCAAAGCCGTTTTAGGCGCGATCCTTTCCTTGAGGTTCGCAGCGATATCGTTTAATTTGAATTTCTGAACGAATTTTACGTTCGGCGCAAAATAAGAAAACGGCGGCATCATGGGTTCGTCTATGAAATCGGGGATATCGCTTTTTTCGTAAGACGCGATGACCGTTTCGCCGGTGGCCGTTTCGTTGATTTTAACGCTTTCTTCGGGCGTGAAATATTTTTTGTATTTGATGTTTTTAAGGCTTTTGGGATATTTTATGGTAAACCTGCTGAATTTGACCGGCTCGTAAGACATGAAATACTGCCTGTAGGTGAGGGGATTGAGACAGTCCGCCTTATAGGATTTAGTTATAATCTTAACGTCGATAATGCTTCCTATCTTGACTTCGGGCACTGAAAACTGAAGGATTTTGACTTTGTCGTACATGGGATAGGCCAGGTATTTATCGGTGTGCTTGACCGCGTCGTTTCTGAGGTTCGACACTATGCCGTCCGCCGAAACCGAGCGCGCGTGAACTATTTCTATGCTCTCCTCTTCTTTTTTAAACGAGCGCACGTAATTGGCGGCGTCGAGGCTGCGTTCCTTGAGCACTTTGATTATCGACCGCGATTCGGTTACCACCGTGTGGTCTTCGTTGTAAACGTAGTTTTCTTCTTTGTATAAGGTCACATGGCCGGCGTTGGGGTAATCTGCCTCGTTTATCTTTTCGGCGCAGGCTTTCTGCAGCGCTTCGTCTTTGATGAGGGCGAGTTCTTCCGTGTCTTTGCCGCGGGTTATATCGATCTTCTGTATTTCCTTGAAGCCTATCAGCAGTTTTTCCGTATATGGCGGCTTGACCGTCACCATTCCGTCTTTTAAAGATACCACGCCGCTGATTTTGTCGCCGTTTTTAAGGTGTATGACGTCGGCCGCGGCGAATTTGCCAGCCAGAGCGAATAATGACGAAATCGCGAGGAGGTATATTACGATTTTAATATATTTACCCGCCGTATTTTTTTTCTTCATATCAGTTCCTCCGTTTATTTAAAAATTGATATATATTTTTCTTTATTTAGTCGCGCCTGCGGCGCGAGCCGGGGCCGCCGTCACCTGCCGGTTTTTTCTATCACGGCTTTTTCTCCGGCGTATCTGGCGATGCTTTCGAGATTGCTCTTGTAAGAAGCGTAATCGTCGACGTCGACGGTCCTTTGCCTGCGCTCGAAATAATCGCTGAACACTATAGTGGAGCCGTCCTTTATTTCGTATTTAGCGCCGAATTTAATGTATTTATCTTCCACCGCAAAATTTTTAGGAACGTATTTCACTTTGTAGCCTTCGGGGATCTTGAATTCAAAGGTGTTTTCGGTCCTGGTGAGGTACTGGTAATCTATGGGATATTTTCTTTCCTTGAGGCTCACTTCGTCGAAATCGAAGCTGTAGCCCGGAACGGCGAACAGTATGAGTCCGCCCGCGACTATAACCGCGTCGGGCGCTTCGTATTCTACGGTTTCAACGACCTGCTTGTTTAAATCCATTAAATCCGTGTATTCGATTTTATTCAATACGACGCCCGGCAGCGTGACGTTAAGGCGCTGCTTGAAGCTGTCTTTTATCTCGCTTTCCTTGAGGCTTTTATTCGCCATCCTTGTCCAGTACTCGAAAGCGCCGTCGAATTCGCGCCTGCCCTTTACGCTTATGCCTCCGTTTGCATTAATAACGACCTGCCTGTAGCTTTTCTGAACGCTAAGCGGCATGCCGGATTTTATATGCTTTTTAAGCTGAGGCACCATGTTGTAGCGGTCGTGGTCATCGGTGCGGAAAAACGGGAACCTGCTGTCCTGCGAAGTGGCGTCCAGAAAAATCTCGCGCGAGTCGTATCTGACGAATGAAATGGAGTGGTTCAGCTCGAGTTGGGCTGCTTCTATGGCCCATTGCGGGCCTCCGGCGTTTATGAGCGTGGGATATGATTCTATTCCCGCTACTTTGAGCATGGCCGACATTAATATGGCTTTATCCACGCAGTCGCCGTAGCCGTTAGCGAAAGTGCGCCCGGCGTCGTGGCCCGTGAGGCCGGCCACCAGGTCGCCTTTTATTGAAATATACCTGTTCTGCTGCTGGATATAGTGATATATAGCCGCTATTTTTTCTTCGGCGGTTTTGCAGTTTTTAGTTATTTCCTCAGCTTTGCTTTTCATTTCAGGCGATATGGCGTTTACGTGTTTGTCGAAGTTGGCGTTGAACCATTCGTAAATCTTATCCCAGTTATCGTATGAAGAAAATTGAATATAGGGCATCGAATCTTTATACGCCGGCATCGAAGGTTCCGATATGAACTCCGGCACGTCCGCGATTTCGAAAAGATATACGGTTTCGTTAGCGGTTTCGCTGATTTTAGGCTCCTTTACGGCTTCTAAAATATCGAAATTTTTATCGTATATCCTGTCGAAGTTTTTAGATACCCACTTTAATTTTTTGCCCTTAGGCGTTCTTATTTCCACACGGCACATTTTTTTTGGCTCGTTGGCCACGAAATATACAGTCGGGCAGAAATAGCCTTCTATCAAAGGTTTGAATACGTTCATTTCGATTATATACTCGATTATGGACCCTTTTTTAACGTCGGGCAGCGTGGCCGATATTATCTTCTGAGTGTTAGAATAAAACTGCGCGCCTCGGAACATATCGCCTTCTTTTATATCTTTCGGGTCGAGGTTGGAAACCCTTCCGTCAGGCTGAATGGTTCTGCCCATGATTATCCTTGCCGATTCGCGCTCGAAGGCGTAGCCCATGATTATATTGCCGTCAGCCGCGCGGTCTTCGAATATTTTAAAAATATAGTGCGAGCGCACTTTATAGGTTCCGTCGGTATTGAGGGTATATATGTCTTCGTCTTTTATTATATATCCGCCGGCGTTGGGGAATTTGCCTTTATCGGGAACCGCGTCGAGTATGGCTTTTACGTCCGCCGGAATTTTAAGCTCCGCGGCCGCCGTTTCGGAGGCGTTTTTATCCGTTCCGGAAGCTTCGTCGGAAAAATCGATCGTTTTGATTTGAGTAATATCGATAATTTCTTCGGTCCCGTCTTTTTTTACGGATATTAAGTTTTCATGCCCGGCCGGCCCGGCTTTATATACCGCTCCGTCTTTGAGCGTGACGCTCATCGGATATGCCGCGCCGCTCATAAAAGCGGAGAATAAAATCAGCGCGGGCAGAAAAATTATGAAGGCCGCTTTAAAGCCCCGGCCGGAGTGTTTTATTGTTTCGCTTTTTTTCATGGTTCTCCTTGAAATTAACGGCTTATGACTACTTTTTCACCGCAGTATTTTTTTATTTTTTCGCAGTCCGCCTTATAGCTTTCGTAATCGGCGGGATCTACCATCCTGAGCTTTCTTTCGAGCTTGTCGGAGAACACGACCCTGTCTTCGCCGGCTTTTACGAATTCGGCCCTGTAAAGCATATATTTATTGTCTATTTCAAGTTTTCCGGGCAGGTATTTAACTTTATAACCTTCGGGGAGTTTGAAATTATAAACTTTTTCGGTATTGGTGAGGTAGGCGTAATCTATGGGATAGTTCCGCTGTTTGAGGCTGGTTTCGTTGAATTTCATTTCGTATCCGGGCACCGAAAACAGCATCAGTTCTCCGGCTGCTATAACGGCTTCCGGCGCGTTGTATTCGTAAGTTTCTACGACCGGCTTATTCAAATCCATAAGATCGGTGTAGTTCAATTTTTTAAGCTCGACGCCGGGCAGCGTTTGATTGAGCGAGCTTTTATATATGTCTTTGATCTCGCTTTCCTTGAGGCTTTTATTGCGGCCGCGTATCGAGGACTCCAGGTGGCCGTCGAATTCGCGGACGCCGCTTATAGTTATGCTTTTATCGGCTTTTATGACGACTTCGCAGCTGGATTTTACGTTGCTGACGGGCGTGCCGGAACGCACCATGCGGCGCGCCTGCGAAACCAGGCAGTTGCGGCCGTGGTCGTCAGCCCTGAAAAACGGGAACCTCGTATTTTGAGAAGTGCTGTCCAGAAATATTTCTTTAGAGTCGTACGACAGGAACGATATTTTATGGTTCGAGTCTATATGCGCCACTTCGGGGTCCCAGTCGCCGCCTCCGGCCAGTATTGCGGCCGGATAACACGTGATGCCCACCACGCCGAGCATGGCGCCCATCAATATGGATTTATCGGTGCAGTCGCCGTATTTATTTTCAAAGACTTCTTTAGCCGGATGGCCGGCGCGCCCCGCTACCACGTCGCCTTTGATTGAAATATAGCGGATTTCCTGCTGGACGTAATGGTAAATCGCCGCTATTTTTTCATCGCTGGTTTTGCAGTTTTTGGTGAGTTCGAGCGTTTTGGCTTTTAATTCGTCTGAAATACGCGCCATGTTTTCGCCGAGGTTTTTTATGTCCCACTCGTATATCTTGTCCCAGTTTTCATAGGCGGAGCACTGCACGCGCGGGACCACGTCTTTAAGAGGCGGCATCGAAGGCTCCTGGATTATTTCCGGCACGTTTACGGCCCTGAAGATATAGGCGTCGCAGTCTGGTTTTTCTATGATTTCAGGTTTTTGAGCGCTTTTTACGGCCTCGAAATTTTTATCGTATATCCTGTCGAAATTTTTGGCTATCCACTGCAATTTTTTGCCTTTAGGCATGCGGACTTCGAGCCGCACTTCATAAGCCGGTTCGACTGAACCGAAGTAAATGGCGGGCGTGAAATAGCCTTCTATAATGGGTTTGAACACGTTGCGCTCTATTTTATATTCTATGATAGAGCCTTTTTTAACGTTGGGCAGGGTCGCCGACATTATTTTATAGGTGTTCGAGTAAAATTTCGCGCCGCGGAACATATCGCCGGTTTTAATATCTGAAAGGTCAAGATCGTAAACGGTTCCGTCTTCTGATATGGTGCGTCCCATGAGTATGCGGGCCGATTCGCGCTCGAAGGCGTACCCGGCCGTAATGCCGTTGTCTATAGCGCGGTCTTCGAATATTTTAAAGATATAATGAGAAACGATTTTATAAGTTCCGTCGGCGTTTAGCGTATAGACGTCTTCGTCTTTTATTATATAGCCGCCGGCGTTGGGAAATTTTGATTTATCAGGGACTTTGCTTAAAATTTCGAGTATTTCAGGCGATACGCCCGGCTTGACTTTTTTATCGGTTTCCGCCGGAGCGTTTTTTTCGTCGGAAAAATCTATATTCTTGATATCCGATATAGTTAAAACTTCCAGACTGCCGTTTTTCTCGACCGTAAACCTGTTTTCCGCGCCGCTCGGGCAGCTTGCGGGGTATGTTTTTCCGTCGCCGAGCGTGACGCTCATGGCGGAAACTTCCGCCTGCTTTTGGGTTCCTAAGAAGCACAGAAAGATCAATATCAAATATAATTGATATTTAATCTTCGAGTTTTTCATAACATCCACTCCCTTTTTTATGACTTATTTTAATCCGCTTTTCAATTCGGGTTTCCCGGGCTGCCCGGTACCTTAACATTATACATAAATTAAAGCTTATTATCAATAAAAAATAAAAAGCCTTCGGAAATTATGTTTCTGAAGGCTTTTATTGTGGCTGTCGCCGTCAAATACCTGTATAAAATTAAAATGAAACTCGAGATTTATTTATCGCTTTTTTCTTTTTTACCGGCGTCTTCTTTTTTGTCTTTGCCGTCTTTATTTTCTTTTGGCTCTTCTTTTGATTCTTTAGCGTCTTTCTCTTCCGGTTTTGAATCTTCTTTAACTTCCGGCTCGGGCATATTCATTGTTTCCGCGCCTTCGGGTTTTTTGAATTCTGCTTCGTCTACGGGGCCGAATTTATAATCTTTGAAAACCGCTTCAGTTGTGACTTCGCCTTTTTCGTTGTATTCGACCACTTTAGTGTAAACGCCCTGTTTGGGATCGTAGGTGGCGAGCGTCTTCTTTTTTTTGTCTTTGCTTATTATCGTGTAAACTTCATTTTCGCCTTCTTTAACTTTGGTGATTTCGCCGGTTTCATCGCGGCGTTTCTGCTGCTGTTTTTCCATATCGAACTGTTCGCGGGCGTCTTTGGGGACCTGCATTATGACGTTATGGTCGCCGAGGTACATCCATGATTCTTCCGGGGTTATGACCACTTTTATCTTCTGGCCGGCGGTTTCCATATCCATCACGAAATTTTTGATATTTTTAAAGTGCGCGCGCATCTTGATATTTTCTTCTTTGCCGTCTTTCTTCGCCTTGCTTTCTATAGTGTAAGACGCGTTATTGGCGGCTTTGTCGTCTATTTTTGCGAGTTCGTCGAGAAACGATTTAAGCTTCGCGTCGCCTTCGGCGAATGCGAACGAGGCCGTTATAAAAAACGATATAATGGTTAAAAAAGTGATAATTGCCGTTCTTTTTTTCATAAAAATCCTCCGATATTTTGTTTTTCATAATCTATCACATTTTCAGGCAAAAATCAATTGAAAATAACTTTTTATTCTGTTATAATCGCGTCAGAGATAAATCCGCGCCGGCGCGCGGAGCTTTGTAAATAATCTTTATGGAGTTATGGCGGCCGATATGACCGATTTCAACGAAATAACGCGCGTACAGACCGACTTGTTTTTTAACGAGCTTCTGCCGCGCTATATCCATTTATTTTTCAAGGGGCGCGGCTATTATTTCGTAAGGAAAATGCTTTACGACCTGGATAACAACAGGATACTCGATATTTTAAAGCAAAAAATCGAAGTGACGCCTGAGCTTCTTGAAAAATCTCTTAACATAAAGAAGATTTGCCCTGTAAGAATCTGCAGGGAAGCGCAGTTCGGGCCTAAAGAATCCATAGTCCTGGGCCACTTTTCGCATGTCGAAAGATACTCGTCTTCGGGCTTTGCGCCCAATTCGCCGTTTATCGAAAATCCGGCGTCTGAGTATAAAACGGTTTACGAATCAAAATCGATAGCGCTATTCGAAGGCTCGTTCAATATGCTCGGCATTTCCGATGAAAAGCAGTTTTCATACCAGGTGCTTAAAACAATATTTCACGAATATATTCATTTTTTCGAAACGTATTTTTTAAGAAGCGAACAGATGCTCACGTCCCGCGAAGAGCCGCCGCAGGGCCTTGCCGCCCGCGAATACTCGCTAGACGAAGCGGCGACGATGGATAAAAGATATATAATTTCGGGCTATTTGAGAGAAATTATTTTCTGGGCGGTCCTTTTCGCCATGCTCTATATAATTTTCTACAGCTGATATTTCATCGGTTAACTTAACCGGTTAAAACGTATTGACTTATCGGTTTTAAAGCTGTATAATAAAACTCCCGGCGATAAAGTTTCAGATTGTAAATCGCTTTGCGGCTAAGTCGGTTATTTAATCAAATAAATTTGGAGGGTTTATGTTCAAAAAGAGTTTATCGGTGTTTTTAACGGCTGTTTTTATCGTTATGGCTTTGACCGGTTCGGCCTATTGCCAGGCTTCGACGCCGCTTTCATTAAAAGCGGGATTTAATTTCGTCAGCTTAACCGTCGTTCCGACTATGACTATA
Organism: bacterium ADurb.Bin243; assembly: GCA_002069765.1. Taxonomy (GTDB): domain Bacteria; phylum Muiribacteriota; class UBA9980; order UBA9980; family UBA9980; genus UBA9980. Next base: position 24,779 of record MWBZ01000008.1, on the reverse strand, counting down.
TCGGAGCTGCAGACTCAAAATACGCTTCTTGAAGATATTTATCTATACAGCGCCGCCGCCGGCGGGTTTTTAAGCGTCAGCGAAGGCACCCTCACTTCTTTAGGCGCGGGAAAGGGTTATATATTTTACATGAAAGATAACGGCAGCGTCAATATAAGCGGATCCGCCCTTGCGACAATCGGCGATATAAAGCTGAAAACTGGTTTCAACCTTGTCGGTTTTTCAAAAATGCCCGAAACTATAACTTGCAGCCAGTTTATGACCCGCTATCCGTCGATCGAAGGCATATACAGCTGGAGCCCCGCCGCCGGCAGCTTTATTTCGGTAGTGTTCAACCCTTCAACCAAAGCGATCGAGCAGCTCGACGGCTCCGACCCCGTGCTTTCATTAGGAAAATCATATTTCTTAGACGTAAAAGAAGACGTCACTTTAAATTATGACGGCTCTACCGTGGCGATAACCGGCGGCTCAACGCCTGTCGTTCCGCCCCTGGATATTTCCCAGGCATTAACCGATATTTCGATCCCGGGCTTTAATAAAAAAGCGCTTTTAGCGATTAACGTAAGCGGAACGGCTACCGACGGCGGCACCGACGCGGTCGGCGTTCTGCCCGAATCCATAAACGGCCCGGCGAAGATGATAATGAACTTCGATACGGCTAAATTAGGCCGCAAAGACCGTAACCGTCCCGACCGTTCGCCCATGTACCAGACCGGCGTAAGGACGCGCCCGGTAATTACCGAAAACAGCCAGACTTATACTTTCAAGGTGGCTTCCGAAAGCACAGGCACTGTAAACGATCTTGCCACAACTAAAGTGTACGGTACCGCCGATTCCAAGTGCCTTATATTTTTAGATGACGCCGTTACGGCTAATTATAACTGGGAGAACATAGGCAAGAATTTTGACAACAATATATACGGCAAAATGATAAACGCTTTCGGTGAACCGACAGATATCGACGGCAACAAAAAGGTAGTCATTTTATATTACGATATGGGCGTGGCCGAAAGGACCACTTACGGTTACTTCCTCTCTACCGACCTCGATCTGGGCTCGACCGGAAACGAAATGGAAGTATTTTATATGAATATCAAGTTCGGAGTTACCGATGAAAGTTCAACTGTGGACCCGTTAGATCCGGAAATGATCAGGACGCTTTCACACGAATTCCAGCATCTCATAAATTACGGCCAGCGCGTCATGATCAAGAAAATAGCCGGAATGGACAGCTGGATGGACGAAGGCATGGCCGAATCGGCCGAACAGCTTGTGGGCGGGACTCCCGGTGATAACAGGATTAACACGATGAAAAGTGATTCGAGCAACGCTATAAGAAACGGCTGGCCGCTTTGCGTATGGATAAATAACAGCGGCGAAAATTACGCCATGGCCTATACTTTTATGCAGTACTGCAAAAATCAGTCGGGTACTATCAGGGAGGCCATGTTCAAGGAACTGATAGCTCATGCTTACGGCGATTACAGAGCGGTAGAAAGCGTTATGAAAGCCCATAATACGGCGTTCAAGGACTTCGCTTCGATCATGGCGGCCTACAGAATAGCCAATCTGGTTAACGCTTCCAGCGGCATTTACGGCTACGGCGCGGAAAACTCCATTTTTAATTTCAGCGCGGCGGCTTACGCTCCTACTTCGGTTGAAAATATAAGCCTCTCCCCTGGAGGAAACGTATATATTTATCCCTCGGATTCGGCCCTGAGTTCCTTTACTCCTAACGGCCAGGGCTCTAATATCAGGTTCATTAGAATCAATAAATAACCGGCGCCGGAGGCGGTCTATTGAAAAAAACCGACAGTCTTATAATAACGCTTATAGGAAAGGTTAACGCCGGAAAAACAACGCTTTTTTTCAGGCTTTTAAATATAGACCCCTGCCGGGCAAAGATATCTCCCGTAGCGGGCTGGACTAAAGAAATAGAGCTCCGGCCCGTTTACAGGGACACTTTTTTAGCCGACACTCCAGGGCTAGACGATATAGAATCCGCGGTATCCAGGAAGACGCTTGATTTTAAGGGCGATACCGATATTTTCGCCCACGTCGTAAACGCCGCCGAAGGCGTTACCGAAACCGTGAAAAACTGTTCCGTAGAGCTTTTCAAAACAGGCCGCCCGGTCGTTACCATAATCAATAAAATAGACGCCTATAACGAAAACGGGCAATTCGAGCTGCTTAAAACCGATATTTACGATAAATTGCCTCACATACGCGGCGGCGGCCGGGTATATTTTACATGCGCGAGCACCGGCGAAGGGCTTTCGGAGCTGCGCGGCGGCATTCTCGCCATGCTCGAAGACGGCCAGAAAATGCTCAAGCTGGCAAGATTTATGCGTCTCAACAGGCCGGAGATTGAAAAAGCGCTTTACGCCGAGTCGCTTTCTTACGTTAAATATGCTGCCGCGCGGGCCCTTGCAATAAGCGCGTCGCCGGTTCCGTTCACAGAAACGGTCCCTCTTATGTTGAACCAGTATTATATGATAGTCAAAATAGCCGGCATATACGGAGAGGAAGTCACTTATAAAAATATGAAAGCGGTGCTCGGTTCTATGGGCGCGGCCGTAGTAGGCAGTTCGCTGGCTTCCACTTTTTTTTACGGCGTCAAGTCGGCAGTGGCCGTGAGCGTTACTTACGCTCTTGGAATGGCCATGACCGCCTGGATCGCTTCAGGCAAAACCATTCCGCTTGAAAGGCTTAAGGCCCTTTTTGAAAAATTTAAGGGCGAATATAAAAAAGAAAATGTTGACATAGATACTAAAAACGATATAAAATATATTGAATACTCTAACGAAGCCGCGCGGTATTCTAAAGAGGCGTGCGAGTCCGGAGGCGAAGGCGGCGCCTGAAGAACCGTCCGCTGGAGATGATTATGAATTTAGAAAAAGAACTCGACTCTATGATAAAACACTTTAAAGACCAGTATTGCGCGGGCGGCAAATCGAAATCCGAAAAACCGTCCGGCGGCGGGGCATTTAATTCGCGAAGCCGCGCATATACCGAAGAAACCGTCAACTCGGAATGGCAGGATATGAAATTTGAAGGCGAGTTCGAGGGCGCGTGGAAAAAAGCGGAGCGCGATGTAGAAGACGATCTCGATAGGGCGGTCCTCAACATACCCGTAGTGGGCACTGTCAACTGCGGAAAGTCGTCTTTCATAAAGGCTATAACCGGCCGCGAAGATATAAAAGAATCGCCTAAAGCCGGAGAAACCGTCGAAGTGAACCGCTATGAGTTCCCGGGCTGTAAAAATGTTTTCATATACGATACTCCGGGGCTCGAAGACGTCAATAGTTCCATATCGGCCAGAGCTACCGGGTTCATCGAAAATAACGCCGACCTTGTTTTATATTTCGTGAATAGTTCCGCGGGCGTTACGGCTAACGTCAGAAAGGCCTTTAACGACATAAAAAAACTGAACAAGCCCGTGGTGGTCATATTATCTAAAATAGACACGCTTGGCGACGAAAACGACTATAAAATAGCGCTGGACGATTGCAACGAAAAATTGGGGCTCGTAAAAGAAGAGCACGCGGCTATAGGCGTTTCAACAAGGAAGAACGCTCCGCCGGCAGGTCTGGAAAAGGCTGTGGCGCGAATCACCGCCGTGCTCGGCGACGAGGCGAAGGTCATTTTATGGGGCCGTCTTTGCCGTTATAAAGAAGAGCAGGCCAACAGCATAATAAACTGGTCGGCGGGCGAATCTTTCGGCGTGGGCGCGCTTCCCATACCTGGTTCCGACGCGATAGCCATTTCGGGCATACAGTTTAAAATGATATACCAGCTGGCTAAATTATACGAAAAAGAACTCAATAAAGAGTTTATCCAGAACATTTTTCTTCAGCTCGGCATCAACTCGATAGGCAAAAAAATATTCGTGGCCGTTTCAAAGGGCGTTTCGTGGATGTTCGGCCCGCCTGGGCCGGCGGTGGTTTCGGCCGTGGCGGCGGTTACGGCCGGGTCAATAACTTACGGCCTGGGCCATACTTTCAAAAAAATATTGATGGCGAGCGTTCCGCCTTCGGTGGAGGAACTCGTTAAATCATTCCAGCAGAAATCTAACGAATATTATAAATCGTACAATAAAATAAGGCAGTAGGAGAATATCAGTTATGGCAAATATACTTTTAGGCGCCGAAGGAAGCGGGGTCGAACAGAGAAAAGAAACCGACGTGGCGGTTTGCGTTATTGAAGGCGAGGATATAAAAGATAATTCCGTGGCGAACATAGCCACGCAGTACCGCCAGAAAAACGCATTGTTTTACGTGAACGCGCTTATCGGGCTCAGGCGTTCCGAGATAGACCTTTTTTTCACGGTAAAAGAAAACTTCGAAGGCGTTTGCGTCGTTATCGACAGGGCCGAATCTATTACCGGCGAAGATCGTCAGATTCTGCAGGACGATATTTGCGAAAAGCTCGGTCTCGGCGGCGAAAACGTATATTTTATAAAAAAATCGGATATGGTAGGCGATCTTGTTAAAATAGGGCTTAAGTTCAAACCTTCGCTCGATATAGCCGTATCTTCAAAAATATCCGACGCAGTGAGACGCAACGCGGAAATAGAACTTAACCGCGGCCCGGAGGAAGACGATGAAGACGACGACGTAAAAGATATTTTATTTCCGGCAATGGCCGCCATGGGCGTTTTTATGACGGCGCTTTCCGCGCTGTATTATGTTTCCGAAAGCTTTTCAGGCGCGGGAGTTTCGGGCAAGGGCAAAAGGAGCGTTTTCGGTTTTATATATTCTTCGTTAAAATACCTGGCCGTGTTTATCGGAACGGTAGCGGCGGTTTTTATCTATAAAAAATTTTCCGGCTCGAACGAAGAGTGAAAAACGACTTTTTAAATAAATAAAAGAAACGCCGTGGATAATTAGTTTCACGGCGTTTTTTTATTGAATCGCTTTATTTAAAAGAGATTTTTATATTAGAAATCAGTATATTATCATACCGTTATATTATTCGCCCGTGTTTACGTTTTTCATGGCGTCGTTGACCGCGTTATTTACCGAATCGTTTATTTGCTGGTCGAGGCCTTCGAGCGATTGAACGCTTCCGTCGCCGTTGGTTTGAATGTTGAGGGATTTGGCGGCCTGGTCGGCCTGCTGTACGGCTTGCTCAGCCATTTTTTCGGCGTCGAGCGCGGCTTTGTCGCCCATTTCTCCGGCTTTTTCAGCCTGCTTTACGGCTTCCTGCCCTGCGTTTAATCCCTTTTGAAGCATCATTTCGCCTTCTTTAGTAGATTGCTCTATGAGCTTATTTGCGTTAGCGATAGCTTCCGAAGCCGTTTTCATTCCGTCGGCGGTAAGCTTGTCGGCGTTTTTCATGGCCGCGTCTATGAGTTTATTTGCGTTGGCGATGGCTTCCATGGCCGATTTTATCTGATCGCCGCTTATCTTGTCGGCGCTTTTCATGGCGGATTCGATCAATGTATTAGCGTTTAATATCGCCTGCTGGGCGGCTTTTATTCCTTCGGCTCCCGCCTGGTTGGCCGTTTTCATGGCGGCTTCTATTACCTTGTTGGCGCCGGCCATTGCGTCCTGAGCCGTTTTCATGCCTTCCATGGTGAGCTTCGTCGAAGTTTTTATGGCTTCGCCCGCGGTCTGCTGGGCCGCGCTGACTGCTTCCATACCTGCTTTCATTCCGGCTTCTCCGGCTTTGGCTCCGGCCTGCATAGCCTGATTGGCCGTTTTCATGGCTTCGTCGACGGCCTGTTTGCCGTAATCATCTGCCGCGGACGATATAGTTGCAGCGTTTAAACCTATTATAATTCCAGCGGATACGATAAGCGTGGTTTTCGCCATTTTTTTGAACATTTTTTCACCTCATGTATTATTTAAAAAGTAATGAAATTATACAAAAAAAAGAGAGGTTTGTCAAATTGAGCCGCCCGCGGGGATAAGTTAAATGGAGCCGGTAACCAGCGCGACCACCGATTTTATTTTCGGGGGCCAGGCTTTCGGGTATTCGGCGTTTATAACATCCAGCTTGTTTTTAATATCGATAGTGAATAATATAAGCGAGTCCTTGCCGTATTTCGCCTCGAAGTCCGCCCTCGTGAATTCCGGCGTTACGGGAATGTTTACCGCTTTTGCGCCTTTATTGAAGTAATCCTCGAACTCGAGATAACTGAGATTTTCGCGAAAAAGCTGGCGGCCCGCGAGCGAGCGAGGTATAGCCGTGTCGAGTTTAGCCGCGATCTGAAACATTTCGTTCTTTTCGAAATGCTCCGCGAACCTTATAACGGCCAGCGAGTTGACTTTGTCGTTAGATGTCATGGCGAGCACTTTTGAGTACGAGCTGATTTCTATTTCGTCGATAATGTTGTCCGCCATTATGCTCGATGCGTAAGCCGTAAGGCCGAGTGAAACGGCGTCGTCGATTCGGCGCGGATTATTGTCGAGCAGAAGAGTTTGTATCCCCGCGTCTTTAAGCGCGAGCGCCACTTTTATTACAGGCGGCTGCGCTCCGATTATTATAAGCGCCTGCGGATCGGTATTGGATATGCTCAGCCGGCGGGCGAGCCACGGCGATACTATGCTGTAGAAGAGGACTGTTACTACTATGACCATAAAGGTCAGCGGTACAAGCATTGCGGCGTTTTTATGGCCGGCCTCGACGAGATTGAGCGCAAATACCGAAGATACCGACGCCGCGATGATGCCGCGCGGCGCCATGAAGGATATGAATAACTTTTCCCGGAAGTTCATGTCGGATTTTATGGCGGAGGCGAAAACGCAGACCGGCCGTATCACGAATATAAGCAGAACCATAAATATAAGCGAATCGGCGTTAAGATATTCAAAATCCCTTATTCTGAGCCTGGAAGAAAGAAGGATGAAAAGTATCGAAATCAATAAAACTCTAAGATTTTCTTTGAATACGAGGATATTTTTTACGTCCACTTTTTTCTGGTTGGCGAGCATTATGCCCATGACGGTTATCGCCAGCAGGCCCGATTCTTCCATAAGGATATTCGAACCTGTAAAAACGCACGCTACAAGCGCGAGCGTGAAGGGGTTTTGCAAAAATTCCGGCACCAGGTAGTTTTTTAGAAGCGTATAAAAAAATGCCGCGCCTAAAGCCCCGACCGCCATGCCGGCTGAAACTATTTTTAAAAAATGCTTCATAATAAAAATATGAGAGCTTTCGAATTCGCCGGTTATCATGGCCTGATAGACGAGGACCGCAAGTATGGCGCCTATAGGATCTACGACTATCCCTTCCCATTTTAAAACGGAAGATACTTTGCTTACTGGTTTAATGTGCCTTAAAAGCGGCAGAATAACGGTAGGCCCGGTCACGGTGAGTATGGCCGCGAAAAGCAAAGAAAGCCAGATATCGAGTTTCAGCACGAAATAAGACGCGGCGGCGGCCATAACTAGCGTTATGAAGGCCCCGAGGGTGACGAGGTTGCGCACCACCTTCCTCGTGGACGCGACTTCCGAAAATTTCAGGCTGAGCGCGCCTTCGAAGAGTATGAACGCGACGGAAAGCGAAACTATCGGTATGAAAGTTTTGCCGAAAAGTTTGTCAGGATCGATAAAGCGCCCGACGGGGCCGGCCATGAATCCGAACAGCAGAAGAAAAGCGATCGAAGGGAATCTGTATCGCCACGCAAGCCACTGCGCGAGCGCGCCAAGGAAAAGTATCATGGTCAGGTTGAGCAGAAGGTGTTCCGTAAGCGCCGCGTGCGCCTGATAAGACGCGTAATTTATCTTAGCCGCTATGAAGTTGTATGCGAAATTAAAATAATCCATTAGTTCTTAACTCTCCGCTCTGAACTCTTAACTTGATTTAAATATTTTATCCATACGATATGAAAAAGAACCCTATAAATTGAATCTGCGGCCGCGTTTTAGTTATCCGGCCATGCCGATCGCGGTTATTTTAACATAAAAGCTTTTTATAATCAATGGGAATCTGGATATGACGGCAGACCGATTAAAAATTCTTGACAACGTAAAACCGCTAATGTATAATGCTCATTGATTAATCGATTATAAGCCTGCATGCAAAATTCTTTTTAACTTCACATATTTTTCAAGCTCGCTGATAATTTCATTTTAATAATTTTTGATATAAACTCGTAATGAACTCGATACGCGCGGCAATTACCCGTGTATTGCCGGATTTACGGCAATTTTAAATTTACGGCGGCCTATGAAAACTAAAAAAAATAAATTAAATAAAAAAACGGTTCGAACGCTTCTGTTAGTTCTTGGCGGATTAGCGGCGCTCGGCCCTTTTTCGATAGATATGTATCTTCCGGGCTTCGCCGCTATGGCCGGCGATCTAAACTGCGGCATGCAGGAAGTGGGTTATTCGCTCACGGCCTACTTTATAGGGATATGCTTCGGCCAGCTTATATACGGCCCGCTGACGGACCGTTACGGCCGAAAGCTTCCCGTGCTCGCGGGGCTTGCCATATACACGATTTCATCGGCTATTTGCGCGTCGGTTAATAATATTCACGCTCTTATCGCTATGCGTCTTTTTCAGGCGCTGGGCGGAGCGGCGGGAATGGTTTCCGGCAGGGCTATTGTGCGCGATTTGTTTCCCACCTCGCTTGTGGCGAAATTTTTTTCGTCGCTGATGCTGGTCATGGGCGCGGCGCCAATAATCGCTCCGATAGCGGGCGGCGCGGTAATTCCGGCTTTCGGGTGGCGCAGCATTTTTATTATATTAACCGTTTTCGGGTGCCTTATGTTCATCGCCGTGACGCGCTATCTTCCTGAAAGCAAAAGCCCCGATCCCGCCGTATCGCTCGCGCCCGGCAGAATATTCAAAAATTACTTCGAAGTCCTCAAAAACCGCGAATTCATGATCAACGGCTTTGCCAGCGGCGCGCTTGGCGCATCCCTGCTGGCTTATATCAGCGGTTCTCCTTTCGTGTTCATGAAATTATTCGGCTTGAGCGAAAAGCAATTCAGCTGGCTTTACGCCGTGAACGCTTTCGGGCTTATAGCCGGAAGCCAGTTGAATCATTTTCTGCTCAGGCGGTTTAACAGCCGGACTATCACTATATATGCGGCCGCCCTGCAATTGACCGCGAATTTTATGCTTCTCGCCGCCGCTTCAAATATAAACGCCTGCCGTCCGCTGTTTTATATTTTGATATTTATTATACTTTCTTTATGCGGCATATTGAATCCCAATACGGTGGCGCTCGCGTTGAAGCCTGTCGGAAAAGCCGCCGGCAGCGGTTCTTCGATACTCGGCTTCATTCAAATGACCTCCGGCACCTTCGCCACTTTCGCGGTCAGCGTTTTACATAACGGCACGGTGTTTCCAATGGTTGTTACCCTGGCCGGGCTCTCTTTTACAGGAGTTTTGTTATTAATAACTGAAAGGCTATACACGGCAAGGCAAATATCAGAGCAGTCGCATTAAAGAAGCCTCCGATAAATTAAAAATTATTGAAATAGGTTGCTTTAACTTTAATTTGAAATTTGAGGTTAAAACAGTTGACAAAAATATTTCGTTTAAGTATAATTTAAAATATTTTTTACTAAGAATGCTTTAAATTATAGGAGAATGAAATTGTCAGGTAAATTTAGATTGTCATTGTTTTTCTTGTTTTTGCTTGCCTGCTTTTTACTTCCGGTTGAAATGCTGCCTGCTCAGATTTCTTCGAACGATCAGGTCATAGCTCTTAAATCCGGTTTTAATTTCGTCAGTTTTACCGTAACGCCTCCTGCTACGACCGCGGAGCTAATATCGAAAAATTCGAATTTAGAAGATATCTATTTATATAGCGCTACTGCCGGAAGTTTTTTGAGCGCAAGCGAGGGCTCGCTGACCAAACTTTCCATCGGTAAAGGCTATATAATTAAATCGAAGGCCGATACGAGCGTTACGATAAACGGTCCTCCGGCCGGAACGATCGGCGACATATCGCTAAAAAAAGGCTTCAATCTTTTAGGGTTTTCGAAGCAGCCGTCCGCTGGCGGTTCCGCCGCGCTTACCATGTCGCGGCTATTAAAGTATAATTATCTCGTAACCGGTTCATATAAATGGAGCGCGTCCTCCGGCAGTTTCATTCAGATAGTCCGCGACGCGAACGGCATTCCCGTCCAGCTCGACTCGATCGATCCGGAGATGAAGCAGGGCGAGGCGTATTTTGTCCTTTGCGCGGAAGATATTTCCGTCAATTACGACGGCGCATTTTCGATGCCGAGAACGCTCGCGGGTATCGGGCTCGAGCCTTCTTCCGCCAGCGTATCAGCCGGCGGCGTTTACGAGCTGAATAAAGTTAAAAGTTACGGCATATACTCCGACGGCTCCACCGGCGAAATATCCGCGACGGTAGATTACAGCGCGGATGCCGGAACCATTTCCGCCGGCGTTATCAGCGTGCCCGCATTCCCCGGAACAGTCCTGGTGAAAGCCTCCTGTCTTCCGCAGGGAGCCGGAAGTACGCTCACGGCTTATCTCGCGTTGACCGTGCTCCCGCAAGCCTCGCAGGGCGGGGCGGCCCAGGTTTCGACGCACGGCTATAAATGCTATTATAAGCTCGCGCCCAACGTCAGGGTCGTCGATGAAACGACGATAATCACCAGGTCGTTCGACGGCGCCACCCTGGTTCTTGGCGGACCGGGCGCCTCCTCGGTAGCCGCCGGCGACGTTGTCGTCGGCTATTACGGCGGCGGGTATATGCGCAAGGTCATTTACGGCCGCCGGCGGGGACGTCACGGTCTCCACGACGGCTTCCAGGCTCGACATGGTATTCGAAGAGCTCGATTACGAATACAGAGGGAAGCTTTCGTCGCTGGCGTCTTCGAATACGGCCGCGCCGTCGTCGCCGGAATTTGCGGCCGTGAATCGTTTTCTCGCTTCGCGCGCCGTGATGGCTCCGGCCGCGCCGGATAAAAGCATAGTGTCTTCCGACAAACTGAAAAAGATCATCGATGCCGTTGAAATGAGCGTCGAGCTGACTAAAGCCGAGATCGCATTCGACCCGGTGATCGACTGCGACATCGAGATAAGCCTTGGAAGCCTTAAACGATTTTTATTTATGATCGGCGGCGAGTTTAACGCCGGCTTAGCTTTTGACGTGTCGGTTTCAGCCATGGTAACAAACTCGAAGTTTTCCGAGATCACCGTCTATCAATCGGTGCCTTACGTGTTTACTGTCGGCCCTGTTCCCTGCTCTTTCGATTGGAGCATCAAGTGCGGCGTCGAGGCGCTCGCGGGCGCTATCGGGACCTTTTCATATTCGGGAGACCTTAATTATTCAGTCAGGGCCGGCGCCGAATACTCGGGCGGAGTATGGAAGAAAATCAACGATATTTCAAAAACGGTTTCTTCGACCGATGATTTCGAGCTTGCGGGTTCGGTCAGGATCAAGCCTTACCTGAGCGCCGAGTTCCTTCTCAAGGCGGCCGGAGCTATCGGGCCGAAAATTTCGTTCGAGGCGTTTTTATTGCTTCTGGCGTCGCTCGACGCTAATATGACGACCAATATCAGCGCCGCCGCGGGCGCCGAAGCATCGGCCTCCTTCGCGCTCGAGGCGTTTTCCATCGAAATCGTTTCCTACACGGCGGAACTGTTTTCGTTCAACTGGGACCTGTACAAAAAAACGATAGATAATTATGTGGCGCCGCCCGAATTCGTGACCTATCCGGGAGGCTACGAGCAGGGCCAGAAAATAACCATAGCGCCTGCCGGTACGGAAAGCGTCACCATCAGATACACCGTCGACGGTTCCGATCCGTCGGAGTCTTCTCCGGCGTATTCGTCGCCAGTCCTGATACCTTCGGATGGCAAGGTCTTGCAGTTGAAAGCCGCCGCCTTTAAAACAAATTCCGCCGGAAAGATAATATCTTCGCAGTATATAGGCGGCTCTTTTTTTACGGTGGCCAAAGACGATCCGAATTACATTCAAGTCTATTGCTCGTCGATATGGGATTTTGTGGCCGCGACGCCCAGAACCAGAGTGTATTTCGATCCAGGCAGCTTTGAATATGATTATCAGAGCCAGTTTCCGTCCGCGGTGTATATAAAGAAAGGTGAAAAAATAAGATTCAGCGTAACTAATAATAATCCGGCTTATTATATCAAAGGCTATTCCACGTCGAGGACCAGCTCTGGCAATCCGTACGCTTACACTCAAAATATAACTTATTCAGGCGAAGGGCTTTATACGATCAATTCGAGGAGCGTTGAAGTAATTACGGGCCAGACGGATACCATGCTGAATTTTCAATGGAGCATTCAGCCGAAGCCTTGACGGGAAGCTCCTGTAATGTGATAATAGATTAAACTGTCGGCATATTTAGGTTTGAATTGATTTGAAAAAAAACAAATAAAAAAATTAACGGAGGAATTTTCCCGTGAAAAGAAAAGTAAATCATTTTTCAGCGGCCTTTATTCTTGCTTCGATTTTGGTTTTATTGGTGTTTGCAAATCCTTTCGCGCCGGTCGTCTCCGCGCAAACCTCTTCGTCCGACCAGGCGATCTCGCTCAAGTCCGGCTTCAATTTCGTGAGCTTCACGGTGACGCCGCCTGCGAAGCCGTCGGAGTTAATATCGAAAAATTCGAATATAGAAGATATTTATCTGTATAGTGCCGCGGCCGGAAGCTTCCTTAGCGTGAGCGAAGGGACTCTCACCTCGCTCGCCCTCGGCAAAGGCTATATCATCAAATCGAAGGCCGATACGAGCGTGACCATTAACGGGCCGCCGGCTTCTGTGATTGGCGATATTACGCTTAAAAAAGGCTTCAATTTACTCGGCGTATCAAAGCTGTCATCTGCTTCGGCGGTAAACAGTTTCACGAAATTGCTCAACGCGAGCTCTTCCATAGGCGGCCTTTATAAATGGAGTCCCGCCGCCGGCGCATTTTTGCAGGTAATTAGAGATACGCAGGACCGCCCGATTATGATCGACGGCAGCGACCCGTCATTAAAGCCTGGTGAAGCGTATTTCGTTAAAGCGCTTGAAGATACTAAAATCAGTTATGATGACGATATTAAATTACAGAAATTATTAGCGGGCGTTATTACCGATCCGACCTCCGACTCGGTAGCCGCCGGTGGAACTTACGACCTCAGTAAATTAAAAGTTTATGCCGTTTATTCGGACGGCTCGACCGTAGAAGTTACTGCCTCCGCTACTTTTGCCGCAAATATAGGCAAACTTGCCGGAACGGTTTATACCGCGCCGAAGTATTCGGCTATGGCGGTTATAACGGTTTCATACACCGATCCGGCATTAAACGCTTCTAAAGACGGATATTTTATGCTCGCCGTCACCAGTTCCGGCGTTACTCCCGTTAAAACCACCAATTATAAATGCACTTATAAACTCGCGCCGAAAGCGAAAGTCATCGACGAAGAATCCGTGGTTACAGTTTCGGTCGCCGACGCGCAGGTTGTTCTGTCAGTCGCGAACGAATCGGATGCGCCTAATGCCGGCGACATTCTTATCGGCTATTACGGCGAAGGCTATCTTAGAAAAGCGATCTCCGTTACGGTACAGAGCGGCCAGGCGGTTGTGACGACCGCCGCCGCCAACCTCGAAGACGCTTTCGAATCGCTTAATTACTCATATAAAGGCAAACTTTCCACGCTTCAGGCCGCCGACGCGCCCGGTATGGCGCCCGGAAGCGTCGAAGACCGCGCCGTAAAAAGATTTTTGCGTTCGAAGCGCGTGTTTTCCGCTCCAGCGCCCAATAGAGGCATTATATCCAAAGACAAGCTCACTAAAATATTGAATCATGCCAGATTGATAATCACTCTCACAAAAGCCGACATCACATTCGATCCGGTTGTCGAAGTGGATATGGTAGTCGAATGGTTTACGCTTCATTATTTCAGGTTCATCGTCGGCGGCGATTTGACGGTCGACATCGAGTTTAAAATCGACGCTCTTGTGGCCAGCGATAACGAATTTAAACTTGAATATCCGCTATATCATTCGGCGCCCTGGGTATTTTTTGCGGGTCCGGTGCCCTGCTCGTTCGAGTGGAATATAAATCTTGATAATGCCTCGCAGATATTCGTTACCGGCTCTTACAGTTATTCGAAACATTTAAGCGAGTATATCAGGATGGGCGCGATATATTGCGGCGGCGAGTGGGAGACGGTCAACGACAGAATAGCGGAATCCTCAGCTAAAGACGATTTCAAACTTAAAGGCGGCCTTCGGATGCGGCCGAACCTCAACATAGGCTTCGCGCTTAAAGTGGCCGGCGTTGCCGGGCCTAAGATAATACTCGAAGCGTTCCTGCTTTATCTGGCCGAAATGTCGTCGACCGACAAAGTCGATATAACCGTTACCGGCGGGTTCGCCGCCAGAGCCTCTTTCATACTCGAAGTGCTTTCGTGGAAAGTGGCGGAATTCAGAAAAGAGCTCGCGTCAAAAAGCTGGCTGTTTTATAAAAAAACGCTGGATTTCAATATAGCCGATCCTATCATTTCACCGGGCGGCGGAAATTACACAGGTCCGCAGGATGTGGCTATCAGCTGCTCGACGGCGGGGGCGACCATACGCTACACTGACGACGGCAGCGAGCCGACATCTTCGCGCGGATGGATTTATTCGTCGCCCATAAAAGTGTCGGAAAGCACCCTGATAAAAGCTATAGCATATACTTTTGAAACGAATTGCTCGAAAGTGGTTACCGCTGAAATTATAATCAACGATATTCCCGTGCCGCAGCCGACGCCCTCGAATAATTTTGGATTTAAATGCCTTACGCATAACGACTTGTCGTATCTTTGCGCCGCATCCGGCTGTCAGGGGCCTATATCAACTTCTCCGTATTCGGGATTGAACATGTCTTCTATATATTCGCTTATAATGCCGTCTGTTTGCGTCGAAGAGGTTACCATCGATGGCGAAAAACGAACTATAACAAGACCGGTTTATGAATGCAAGATCATAGGAACAGATAACTTCGAAAGTGTCAAAGTTCCTGAAGGTGTTCAAACCGTTAATATTAATGCCAGTGGCAGTATAAAAAAAGTTATTCTGCCTTCAACCTTAAAGACCATACAAAAATGCCACTCAAAAGGTCTGGTAGAAGTAGTAATTCCCTATGGAGTTACTGAAATAAATGATTCGGGTTTATCAAGTAATCCAAATTTATCTTCGATAGATCTGCCTTCAAGTTTGAAAAAAATTGGTAATGGAGCATTTTCAGGGTCTGCTCTCACTAAAATAACTATCCCGGATTCAGTTACCGAAATCGGTGAGGAGGCATTTTCCAACTGTAATAAATTAGTCGAAGTGACGATGTCCAAATCGGTAAAGGTTCTTCAGAGATCGACATTTTCCAGCTGTAATTCGTTGGGTATTATAAACAACCTGGACGCAGTTGAAGATATAGGCGCGTATGCCTTTGGGTCTGTGTTTAATTGGTCTGAAATTAAATTCGGGCCTAATTTAAAAACCATTCACGCTGACGCCTTTAGAAGCTGCACGGCAAAAGTCCTTTATTTTTCAGGTCCTGCGCCCTCCACCTGTGAAGGGATCGAAGCGCTGAACGAATTAACTACGGTATATTATAAGAGTTCCACATCCGGATGGAGCGCGTTTATAAATGAATATAAGGCGAAATACCCTGACAGAGTATCCTTTTTGCCGTATTAAGAAAAACTGAAGCGGCGGAAGGCAACGGCCGAAAGGCTTTCGAAAACGGTCGTTAAAGGCGGCAGAAAAGGCCCGGAAGAGGCCTTGGAAAAAATATCCGCTAAATGACGCCGCTGAGATCATCACCGGGTCCCTGATAAAAGCCATGAAAAAAGCCGGATAGTTTTTCGGCCGTGGCGTCACGCTGCCGCCTTTCGTCCTTCCGTAGGGTCGTCAATTATAAATCGCTCGGGAATAAGGTGTTTTCCCGCGCGATTTTTTTGCGCGCGAGGAAAAATACGAGATAAAAATACCAGTTAAACAGTTGACAAAAAAGGCGAGTATAAGTATAATCAAAATAATTTTTGCAAGTTTAATTTAACGAGCCCCGAAATTTTGTTTACAGATTTTTTATGCCGGAGCGTGTTATATGTTAGACCGTTTTAAACCGACTTTTATCCATCTTTTTGTGGTCTGTCTCGCGGCGGCGCTCTTATTTTCCGCCGGGTCCGTTCCTGCCCAAACTTCTTCGGCCGACCAGGCCATAACTCTCAGATCCGGCTTCAACTTCGTCAGCTTCACGGTGACGCCGCCGGCGAAGCCTTCCGAACTAATATCAAAAAACTCTAATATAGAAGATATATACTTGTATAACGCCGCCGCCGGAAGTTTTTTAAGCGTATCGGAAGGCACGCTGGCCAGCCTCGCGGTCGGCAAAGGCTATATAGTTAAATCCAGGGCCGATACGAGTGTCACGATAAACGGGCCGCCCGCCGCGACGATCGGCGACATCACGCTGAAAAAAGGTTTCAATCTTTTAGGCTTTTCAAAATTATCTTCTTCTTCGTCCATAAATGCCTTTTCCAGGTTAATGAATTCAAGTTCCGCCATAGCCGGAATTTATAAATGGAATTCGGCCGCCGGCAGCTTCATTCAGGTAGTGCGCGATTCCGAAGGAAACGTCACGATGCTCGACGGCAGCGATCCGTCGCTGAAACCGGGCGAAGCGTATTTTGTGAACGTAACCGAAGACACGAAGATCAATTATGACGACGGCGTCAAACTCACTAAATTCTTTTCCGGTCTTTATACAGATCCCGATTTTGATACGGTCGCGGCAGGCGGAACTTACGATCTTAATAAAGTAAAAGTTTATGCAGTTTATTCCGACGGTTCCACGGTCGAGGTTACGGCGGGAGCCGCCTTCGTGCCTGATACAGGCAAGTTAACGGGCAAAACTTATGCCGCGCCCAAATATACGACTACGGCGATTTTTACTGTTTCACACACCGATACCGCTTCCGGCGTCAAGCGCGAAGGATTTTTCAGTCTTGCCGTTACGAATTCGAGCGGTACTCCCGTCAAGACCACTTCGTACAGATGCTCCTATAAGCTCGCGCCATCAGCTAAAGTCATAAACGAAGAGACCGTCGTCACCGCCGGCGTTACGACGACGCAGGTGGTTTTGAATATTTCCGGCGTTACGGACGCGCCGAAATCGGGTGACGTGATAATCGGCTATTACGGTGACGGCTATCTGCGCAAGGTCACCGCCGTATCGGTCAATGGCTCGCAGGCATTTGTTACCACCGCGAAAGCCAACCTCGAAGATGCTTTCGAAACTCTCGACTATTCATATAAAGGCAAACTTTCAACTCTCCACGCCTCGAGCTCCGCTGCGGCCGGAAGCGTAGAATCTTTCGCCGTGTCGAAATTCCTGCGCTCGAAAACTGTAATGCCCGCGCCTGCGCCTGACAGGAGCATAATATCGAAGGACAACCTTAAAAAGATAATGGACAACGTCAGCATAACCGTTTCGCTGACTAAAGCCGACGTCGGCTTTGATCCCGTTATAGAGTGCGATATCGAGATAGGATTTTTCAAGTTGAAAAAGTTTTTGTTCGCGGTGGGCGGAGAGCTTACCGCGAGCCTCGAATTCGCCGTGGAGGCCAAAGCGAAGGCCGACCTTCCGATCAAATCCGAGATAGAGATCTTTCATTCGACCCCTCATTTTTTCTCGATCGGCCCCGTGCCGTTCTCGTTCGAGTGGGACATCAACTGCGGCGTCGACGTGAGCGTGAGCGTCACTGGCAGCTATAATTTTTCTGGCGTGTGGAAGTACGGCGTGCGCGTCGGCGCCCGGTACAACGCCGAAACTGGAAGCTGGACGAAGATAAATCAGATAACGAAAACCTCTAGCTCTGAAAACAGTTATGAATTGAAGGGTGCTCTGGAGATAAAGCCTTACTTTAATATCGGGTTCGCGATAAAGCTCGCGGCCGTGGCCGGTCCGAAAGTTTATCTGGAGGCGTATTTCCTCTTTCTGGCCGAAATGGCCTCGCTCGATAAAGTCGATATTAGTGTTTCCGCCGGCGCCGGCGCGAGCGTAAGCTTCGTGGTGGAGGTGCTTTCATGGAACCTCGCCGAGTTCAACGCGGAGCTTTTCTCGTTCGGCTGGAAGATCTACGAAAAAACCATCGACTTTTTTGTGGCGACGCCCGTCATAACGCCCGCCGGCGGGAGCTATACCGCGGACCAGACGGTCGAGATAACCTGCGCGACGCAGGGCGCCGCGATACGATATACTACGGACGGGAGCGTTCCTTCGCCTTCGAGCGGAAATATATATTCAGGCCCCTTCACGCTTTCGCGCAGCGCCACGATAAAGGCCGTGGCGTATAAAAGCGCTGCCATAACTTCCGCCGTGGCTAGTGTGGAGTTCGCGATAAACGATATTTTATTTCCGTCGACGCCCGACTCGGCCTTTTATTTTCATTGCTCGGTCCATGGAGGGGCCACCTACAACTGCGACGATTCGTGTTCCGAATACACCGCTTACGTGAATTATTCCGCGGATGTCACGCCGCCTTCGGCCGTAACCGTTCCGGCGTCGTGCACGGTGAAGGGTTTAAGCAGAAAGGTCGTCGGGTTCGGCCTGGCCGAAGCGGCCCCCGTGGAAGCGATAAAATTGTCGGACGGCATTAAAAGCGTTACCGCGTACCGGAGCGCTCACTTGAAAAAAGCCGTTCTGCCGGGCAGCATCGAGACCCTGTCTTTTACCGACTGCGCCGCGCTGACCGACGTTTCGATGTCTTACGGCGTTTCGCTCATACCGGCGAGCGCGTTCAGGGGATGCAAGACCCTGTCTTCTATAACGCTTCCGTCGAGCGTGACGGTCATCGGCGATTACGCTTTCCAGGACTGTTCTTCGCTCGGCTCCGTAACGCTGCCGCCCGCCCTGGAAAGCATAGGCCGCAACTCTTTCCAGTACAGCGGCCTGAGGTCGATCGCGATGCCGGATACGGTCGTTTCGATGGGAGTGGCCGCGTTCGCCTCGGCCCGCGGGCTCGAGCAGGCCGTTCTTTCAAAGGGGCTTACCGCGATTCCGGGTTACGCGTTCACCCAGAGCGGCCTTAAGAAGATCGAAATCCCCGACGGCGTCGTCGAGGTCCGTGAGATCGCGTTTACCGCGTGCAATAATCTGGCGAGCGTCACTTTCGGCAAAAGCCTTGCCAAAATAGGGACGCAGGCTTTTTACAATTGCCCGTCGCTTGCGGAAATGTATTTCGCCGGCGACGCCCCGGCGATAGAGGGCGCCGTTTACCTGGCCAACAAACTTTATTACAAGGCCGGAACTTCCGGCTGGACGACGCCTACCTGGAACGGAAAGGCCACATACGAGTATTAACGCTTTAAATCGATTCTTTTAGCTCTGCCATAATTTATTTTAATATGTTTTTTTCAAGCATATCTGATTGAATTTTATTCCCGGCGGCGTTTAGCGACGCGGCGGCATATAAGGAATTAAAAGCGTTTTAAAAGCGTTTGAAACCGGGTCGTTTATCACGATTCGCCCCTCGGCGCGGTAATCTATCGGCTGAGGCAGCGATTTTATATAGCCGATGACCGCGTCGCTTATTTTTATAATTGCGCCGGCATCCTGTTTTTTAGAAGCGAATATTGAATGGCCGTCACCGCCCGAGGCTATATATTCGCTCATAGCTACTTTATATGTGCGCGCGCCGTCTATTGCAACGCCGTCGAGCGCGGCCGAAATGAAAGCGTGGTTTTCATAAATTACTTTCATGCCTTTAGAAAATTGAAGGAAGCCGCCCCAGTCGCCGTCATAGCGCGAAGCGGTCATTTTGAAATCTTCGATAAGTTCGGCGCCGCTTAATTCTATGGTAACGACGGGATTATCATAAGGCGCCGCCGTATAGATGTTTTCATAGGTAATGTCGGGGCCGGTTATCGATTCCCTGAAATTGCCGCCGTTGATTAAGGCTATATCGGCGTTTGTGAGGTTTTTAATGGCGTCGGCGAAAAGATTGGCAAGGTTAGTTTCGCTTTTGCGGTTATCCGCCATATTGCCATTTAAAACATTGGCCGTTGAAGCGAATTTTACTTTAACGTTTTCGCCGATCTGTTTTTCGTAAACGCTTACTATTGATTCGACAAGCGGATCGGGGGTTATGTCTTCGCCGATATAATCCAGGCCGCCGCTTTCATAGATATAACGGGGTGTGCCGGCTAAGCGCAGGTCTTTAGGGCATACTTTAAGGTTTAAATTGCCGAGGTATTTCAAATAAGCTCCGGTCTGGGCCACCATACAAATTCCGCCCTTATTTTTAACGGCGGCGGGCACGGGCACTTCGGTATGCGAATGTCCGCCTATTATAATATCGACTTCTTCAATTTCAGATGCTAATTTAAGGTCTTCGTTATATCCGATATGCGTCAGGGCTATTATTAAATCGACTCCGCTTCTTAATTCGACCGCGTACTGTTTTAAAATCAGAGCCGGTTCGCTTATCGTTATATCGTTTAATAATTTCGGGTTGTCCGAAGTTATCTGCGGAGTATCGATGCCGATCACCGCTATTTTAAGGCCGTTTTTTTCGATGATGGTATAAGGCTTGACTAATGCGGCCGCTGAAGGATTGGTTTTGAAATTTATGTTAGCGGCAAGCACTGGAAATGAAGATTTTGAGTAGTAATTGAATAAAGAGTCGACGCCGCCGTCGAATTCATGATTGCCTAAGCAGAAGGCGTCTAAGCCTACGGCGTTGAAAGTTTCTATATCGGCGGCGCCGTGGAAGAAATTATAAAAAAGCGTTCCCTGCACGAGATCGCCGGCCGCAAGGACTATCGATTCACTGGAGCGCGTCTTATTTAAAAGCGTTTTTAATCGCGACGCCCCGCCGTAATATTTTTTAGTCGCGCCGTCTTTGGCCTGGGTTAAATGCGAATGGGCGTCGTTTATATGGTATATGGAAAGATTTTTATAAGGCCCGGAAACGATCTGCGCGCCGTCGTCAAAAACGCAGGATACCGAAGATAAAATTACGGCAAGTATAAAGAAAATTGAATATATTCCGCCCCTGTTTTTGCGCAAATCTTTTTTAGATATCGAGTTGTTTTTCAAATGTCATCTCCTGATTTATTTTGAATTTTTTATGAACGAATTACATTTTTCATTATATCACAGACTTTTTAGCTTTTCAATGCATGCTTTAAAATGAATATTCTGCCTTAAAATTTAGATTAGATTTGTTTTTTACAAAAACTTATGGTATAATAATTATTAAGAAGGTGGTATTATTAATGCCTACTATATTAGTCATTTATGACTGACGTCTTTTCTTTATTTCAAATTCATAGAAGAACAATGGGAACTTTTTCATGGAGGACGCAAAAATGGATAAACGTCATGAAATTAAAGATATTCACTTTAACGGCGAAAAAATGTCGATTACCATAGACGGAGTCGAAAGAAACTATAATATAATAGACGTTTCGGAACGCCTCTTTAAAGCGGATGAAAGCCAGCGTCTCAATTTTGTTATATCTCCGTCCGGCTATGGGATTCACTGGCCTCTGATCGACGAGGATATTTCCATCGACGCGCTTCTCGGCATCGTTCATACCCCTAAATTCAATAAAGCCGCTTGATTTTAACTTGTTATCGTGTAATCCTTATTTTAAAGCATTATTGACGGTTAATAAAAATAATAAAAATGCCCGGGGGGTTTTTAATAAAAACCCGCGGGCATTTTTAATTAGATATTTATTATTTTGACAGGCCTGCTTATTATTTTTCAGTTTCTTCCGCTGCGGCCGGTTTTAAGCTCTGAACGATGGCGGTGAGTTCGGCTTCATGTTTCTTTTCGGCTTCAGGAGTGCCTATGTAATATAAAAGGACCATTTTTTTGCCGGGGGTGGCTAAAAGCATTACCGATACGTTTATTTTTCCTTCTTTAGCGGTGCAGTCTTCGATGTAAGCTTTCATGCCGTTGATTTCAACTTCGGCGGTTTTTTCGGTTTTGAGTTCGCCGAGCTCTTTGGTGAGGGCTTTTTCGGCTTCGGTCAGCGCGGCTTCTACATCGTCGGCTTTAAGAGTTTCGAAAATTAAGTTAATGTCTTCGCCGGCCGAAGCTTCTAAAACGTTACCTTCTGAAGATACTTTCCAGTCGTCGGGTATGTTTACCGAAAGTCCGCTTTCCTTGTCGTTGTACTCTTTAGCGAATGCCGCTCCGAAAGTTAATACTACCGCGATTACAGCCAGCAACATGATTTTCGAGAAATTTTTCATTGAACTTTACCCTCCATAAAATTTTTAATTGGCAGAAAAACGAACTTTTTATAATGATTTTTTATTTTTATGCACTTATATCATAATTTTATAATATTGTCAAATTATTCGCGGTAATTTATTTTTCGTTAATTATTGTTGAAAATAAAGTTAAAATTATTAAAAAAGAGCTTCTTTTGCTTGTGTAAGCGAAGAAGCTCTTCGTATTTATTTATTATAGATTGGCTACCGTGCCGGTTGCGGCGCTTGTGGCGTTTACGGCGCCTGGCAATATGCTTGTATTTGCGTTAACCGCTCCGGTTAAAGTTGAAGCATTTAGTGTATCTGTATTAGTTAAGTTGTTAGGATTTGTCATAGTAAATGCGCTTACGCCGATAAATGTGGCGTGGATTTCTGCGCCGTTCATGGCGCTTATAGTCGAAGCGGCGTTCGCTGTTTGAATTTTGGCGAATCCCGGAGTGCCTGAAGTGCCGAATGTGCCTTTTGCGCCTAAAACTATCACTGGCGCGGCGTTGGCTGTGAATGATAATGTATGTGTCGCTCCGGTTTGCAATAATTTTCCGCCGCCTGTCGAGCCGACCGTCAATAAAGGTATCGGATCGGCGTTCGCCTGCATGTCCAGCAGTGTAATTTGTGCGATTTTATTGACGTCGTAAACCGCATTGCCTATGACCGATATGCCGGAGCCGATAGCGCTGTAAGCTTTCAAGTCAAGCAGGGCCACGGTTATGTTTGCGGCCTGGTCGTCTTTGCCGACGCGCAAATTTGTAACCGTAGTTTTTTGCCCGGCCGCGCCTTCTATATTAAGCGCCGCCACATCGGCCTGCACGTCCAGTGCGCCCACCGTAAAGCCAGCCGCCTGAGCCGCTTTGCCTATATTAAGCGCCGCGGTTACAGCTCCGGTGATATTAAGCGTGTTTACAGCCGCGTCGATCGTGGCGTTTGCCGCGCCTGCGATTTCGATGGTATGCGGGCCTTTTACCGATGTTAGAGTATTGCCGGTAGCATTGACTTTTGTATTTGCCGCCGCGTCTATATTTAGCGTATCGCCCGTTAAAACTCCGCCGAGGTTTACAAAACCGCCTTTTACATTTATGGTTGCCGCTCCCGCGCCGCTTGTAAGCGTTAAAGAATTGGCTCCTGCGGCGTCAGGGCCTGTTACGGCTACCGCTTTTGCGTACGATCCCAGGTCTATGCTGCGATTCGCGGCTATGCCGGTCTGAACTACGTTTGATATGGTCATCGTATTCGTAAGAGCGGTAGATACCGCGCCGGCCGTTCCTAAAGTCAGGGTGGCGTAAGTGCCGCTGCCGTTCAATGTCGTAATCGTTCCGTTATTGGTGAGCGTTGTAATAGTGCCGTTGTTCGTAAGCGTTGAAACCGTGCTTCCCGCGCCGGTCGTAAATGCCGTAAGCGTCGTTCCGGCCGTTATAGTTACGCTTAAAAATGTTTTAGTATCGGCGATAGTGGCTATGGCGCCGTTTATAGTTCCCGCTTTATTTATCGTTACCGCGCCCGCTGTTCCGTCGCCTGAGTTGGTTAACGTCAGTGTTCCGGCCGTGACGTCGGCTATTGCGGTATTCAAATTATTTATATCGAGAGTGGAAGAGCCGTTTGCGGTAACCGCCGTTACGGCGTTAGCGAGTTTTAAGATGCCCGTTCCGGTCGTCGCTGAAATAATAAGCGCTGCCGCGGCCCCGCTGTTGGATAGCGTTAAAGTTTTACCTGTTGCTACGTTCGATACTGTAAGCGGATTAGCGTTAGCGTCGGCGGTCGCGCTACCGTTTGCGGTGATGCCCGAAGGCGCCGCGCCCAGAGTAAAGGAGTTGGCCAGATCCGCGCTTATGGTTAATGAGCCCGTAGTAGTTATTGTGTTAGACGCAGCCGCGAGCGATGAAATAGTCAGGTCTTTCGTTCCGGCGGCTACCGTAGTTGACGCCGTGGCGGCTATCGTGACGGCGCTGTTAGACCTTCCCGAAACGTCGGCATGTCCGCCGGTTATGGTGGTGGTTCCAGTTCCGGTTCCTGTTAAAGTGACTTTATTTCCGGCGGCGGTAGAACCGGCGATAGTGGTCAGGCCCGTTACGTTATTGGCGCCGAGCGCGACCGTTATGGGCGCTTGGTTGGCGCTCGTTATGCCGAGCGCGCCGGTTATGGCGCCAAGATTAACCGTTCCGCCGCCGCCCGTTTCGTCCGTGACTGTTACGCTGCCCGCCGCGCTTCCGGCCGTTATTGCGCCGGCTCCGTTAGTGACGGCAAGAGTTCCCGTAGTTGCGAGATTGCCTATAGCTACGCTTGCCGCGCCGCCGATTATAGTTACGGTTCCGGCGGTCGCCCCGAGCGTATTTCCGATTGTTATGTTATTCGTGCCGGCTCCGGCTGTGACCGTTAACGCTCCCGTCGCCAGAGTTATGTCGCCGACCGTTCTTGCGGTGGCGTTTCCGGCCGTGGTGTTTGTAATGCTTATAGCCGGCGAGCCGGTTACGGAAATAGTTCCTGCGTTTCCGGCCGATAAATTAAGCGCGAGCGCGCCGATGCCGGTTTTCGTAATGTTTCCGGCCCGTGTTAAAGTCACCGTACCGGCGGTGTTTGAAACCGTC